>JASJDT010000248.1 GCA_030065655.1 Desulfocapsaceae bacterium
AACAACAATCAGAATGATTGTTGTTGTCCTACTTTTCACTGACAATGAATTCTCCACTCCAGTAAAAGAGTATTATGCCTCTCTTTTCTCTATCTCCTCTGGGGGCGAATTGCAGCATTACTCGCCAACAAGAAATGGCTCACTTTCCGATGAATTTAAGGCACATATATACATGGATCCTGAGAGTATGATATCTGTTAAGCATGGATGGATTCCATATTATCACAGGCACAAAAGGCATAACGAGGCAATTAAAGCTCTGAAGGTACTCTCCAGTGAAAAGTCTTTGGAGAGAGAATATATCTATTTCTTTGCAAAAATATTCAGGGATCACCCCGAGTACTTAGAACAACTTTCTGAGCTGTTATCATCACGAGTAGGCAGGCAGACCCATCAGATCAAGGAAATAAGCAGAGAAGTGGGTAATACGCAAGCATTAGTTTTTGCTGATCCCCTTAACCATGAAAGGATATGGGCTGAATATGCGGTTACAGGCGATATTCAAATTGTAATGAGTTATATCAAACTCCTTGATCCTCAGGTAGCAAACATAGATGATCCAACAAGGACTGTCGTTGAGAAGTTTTTGAAAAAAAAGGCACTTACATATTACCCTGTATATCGCCAAATTCAGTCACTTGAAAAGCTAAACAGGGGGCAATACCAGAAAGTTCTGCACCGAATTTCGACTAATCTCTATGAGAAATACTATAAAAGATCACATCATTACTGGTACCTGGGAGACAACCACAGTAAAAACAAGGAGTATGCCAAAGCTATAGAGGCATTTATGCTTGGAATAACCCATGGGCCTGATGACCCGCATTTATACAGAATAGCGGGTGAAGTATTAATTAAGCAGAACAACTATGAAGATGCTTTAGCTTCACTTACCAATGCCAAATATACAGCTCCAGAGAGGATTCAAAGTGGCATCTACTATCATCTTGCATTGATATTTAACGAGCGAGATGAGCGCTACAAGGTAATCGAGATGTATAAAGAAGCGCTTCGTCTGCAGCCAACAAATCCTGATACACTGGACAATCTTGCCTGGTCCTATCATCGGGTTGGAGACATGATAAACGCAGAAAAATACTATAGGAAATCGATAGAGCACAGTGACAACCCTGGGAGTAGAAAATATGCACTCGAATTCTTCAGAGATAACAATATTACCCCACCTTCCTATGAGGAAAGTCTCAACGATCTCCTTCTAAAAAAGAGGTTTGATAAACTCGAGAATCTATTTAATGAAGCTTTCAGAAAGAAGGAACAGGACGATGATGGAAAGTTTCGGGTCTACGTAATGTTTGATAAACTCTCCCCCGATTCATCCGGGTATACTTCAGATTTTGATGAATATATTCATATTTATGATAGCTGGATAAAAGATAAGCCGGAATCGTACCTCGCCAATGCCAGTTATGGAATGTTCTATTTCAGTTATGCCTGGAATGCGCGAGGGACAGGTTTTGCTGGAAGTGTTTCAGAAACCGGATGGAAAAAATTTCATGATAGATTACGTATAGCCTCAAAACATCTAATAAAAGCGTATGAAATAGACCCATTACGAATTGGAGTCCCGTCTGAGTTGATGAGACTATCTAGAGTTCATCCAGACTGGCCGGACTCGGAGTTGGACAAATGGTTTGATATTGCAATAGATATAGAGCCAGCTGATTGCCAACCTTATAGAATAAAATCATATTACCTATCGCCCAAATGGGGTGGATCTTATGAAGAACAGTTTGCCTTTGCTCATGAGACCTTTAAAAATGCTCCAAAAGATTCAATGGCTCCTGTGATTCTTGCAAAAGCGCACTGGTCGTATTACCACAGTGAAAAAGATATAAGGCATTTCAAAAAAGCTGAAGTATGGAACGAATTGAAAACACTTCAAACTGAGCTCATTAGAAGATTTCCACATTCTCTTAAGAGACATAATTGGTTTGCCAAAAGTGCATGCTTGGCAGGTGATTTTGAGACTGCACGGCGGGAATTTGAAGAAATAGGTGATAATTGGCTCAAAAACGTCTGGTCTACCAAAAAGGATTTTGAGTACTATAAAACCCTTGCCTTCAATGAACCCTGAGAGACAATGATAGCTAAATAGTATTAAGCGGAAACAAAGTAATGCGAAATGATTTTCGCTTTTTAGAGAGAATAATAGACGTCGAGTCAATTACCCTCCAGCCTCATCTCTTGCGACTTTCCTGTTGGGTACAAAAGCATAGATTACCTTGCAAACTCATGGCACCATACGGAATCAAGCGATCCCGCAAAGGTGATGATTACCTTACTCTTTCACTGTTGCCAGCCAGTTCAGCATTTCCTTTCAGGGTACATATAAAAATAAAACAGGGATCGTCTAAGAGCGTACAGTTGAATCCCCACCAGACAAGAGATCGGTGTCAGGTTTGGTCAGGAAGGATCAGAGGTCTTAGGAGGAGAAAATCGAAATAAGTGTAATAATGGAAAGCCAACAGTGCGGTTCTCTTATCGACGTTCGCTCTTCTTTTCAAAGGCATATTTCACCTATTCGGATATTTAATGATACTTTTCGCTAAGCTTGTTTTTATTGCAATACAAATGAGAGGTTGTCCGGTTTATCAGGGGAACACTCTCCCCTCATTATCCGACTATGTTCATGAATTATTAATTACAGGTGTTACCAAGTATTGTCACGTCTGATGAACCACCTAGAGAATCATTCTGTAAGCAATTGTAACGGTCAGCACCAGTCGGTTCAAAAATGGTGTTATCTAGAATGCTAACGTTCGACAGTATTTCAAACAAACGAATTCCATGGATTTGACCTGGATGGATAGTATTGCCTGAAACGGCTACATTAGTAGCGTTGCTCACCTGAACCCCACCCTCTAGTTGATTTTCTAGAAGCCTAATGCCTTTAGCATTTGAGATAACTATGGCACGGTCACCAACAGTGGTATTATTAATAAACGTCATGGTATTGCTCGCCTCGTCGACACCTTTGTTCACATTGGCAAGGTAAATATGAAACCCACCGGAAGCATTAATATGATTGCCCTTGACTTCGATATTGTCATTAAAGGTGTTAGTGGAATTAATACCCCGTGAGCTTGAGTTAATCGTATTATTGACAAAGCGTGAATCGATGGTTTTACCTATCAAGATGCCGGCTTCAACACTAATCATTGTGTTGTCATGGATATAGGCATCTCTTGTGCTGGTGATAATACCAGAATCGTAACCAGTAATGTGATTGTTGGCTACTTCATTATTAAATACCGTTTCACCATGACCGCCTGCTACAAAAATGGCAAAATCTGATCCTCCCGTAGGTGGCGACACAAAACGATTATTGACCACTTTTGTTCCAGAAACAAGCGAAGTGACCACCCGCGTGCCCACGTCATTGTCCTCAACAGTAAGATCCTGACCTATGGTAAGCGTTGCAAAACCACCTCGACTGCCGCTCTCAGTATTTCCAATAATCAGTGTATCAAAAACAAGCTGGTACTCTAGTAGCTCGCCAGTATCTTCATCTCTGGTACGAGCAGGTTCAATATTTATCGCGTATCCGACCTCGCCACCATCAGAGTAAGTTGAAGGCTGGCCGTTATTGATAAACGTGTTGTCTTTTATCAACACGTCACGTCCATCGGTAAGCGCAATGGACATGCGTCGACTATTCTCAAATAGACAGTTCTTAATAGTTATGCCAGTAGTTGGGTTGTAATCTGGATTGAATGAAAAGCCAAAAGAGTTAATGTCAATCGATCCTTTAGATCCTTCGAATAATTTAAGACCACTTAAGGTGACATTTCGACCAGAGCGGATGGTAAAAAGATGAGACCCTTCCAGCCCATTGTCAGCCGGAGAATAATATCGCTGATCCCGATCGCCATGCAGATTGCCTCCATTTACAGTGATGTTCTCTGCATCCCGAACAGCCAGTATCGAGCCACCATAAAGTTCACTCCCCGGATAGGCAGGAAACACTCTCAGATGCGTATTGTCTGTCATTATCAAATTGAAGTCTGAGGGCAGGTTCACAGCTTCCTTGGCCGGTCTGAATACATATTGATCTGGAGGTGTCATCCTTGATTCAAAGTAGGCATCAAAGATATCCATCTTAAAGATGGTGCCACCAAAATCCTTTATCATAAAAAACAATCGCTCAAGCTCCTGATTATTTTCAAAGGCTGTGTCTGCATCGGTTTGCCCTTGAACTAACGTTTTCCAGCGCTCGGGGTGAAATATAAAAACAGGATCTAAAAGGGTTGGATTGCCAATTATGTTGAGCTCAGAATTAAGGAGATCGCCATCGATTTTTCCATCGCTAAACTTCAAAGAGCCATTTTTTATCAAACCGCCTGCAGCCTTTAATTTAACATCCTTGGCCAGTGAAATTGTGGCACCGCTGAGGTCGATATCGCACACTACTTGCCCACGCGAATTGGCAGGCAGGTTAGTTAAATCATTCGTGTTGCAAACTTCTTTGGGTGAAGATGCAATGATAGCTGGAAGAAATAACAGAATATCGTCCTCTGTATTTTCCGATGCGAAGGAGCTGTTCTCGATGAGAACGAGTATGAGCAAAACCATGACTACTATATTGAGACACCTACTGCGCTGATGCATAAGCCTTGCTCCTTTTCTATAAGCTTGCAGTGAAGCAGCCGATCCTAACCAGTTTCCGTCCTAAAACTAGCAACTTTGGCTGAGATCAAGGCATGCGAAAAATTTTACCACAGGCATATAATCAATATTCCGAGGATAAAATTTAGAGCATAACGAAGATATCGGTCAAAAGAGCAGTTTTAGGATGGGAACTAACTAGCTAACCTCAATACGAAATAACAAAACCAAACCAGAAAAAGACCAACTTGAGAATGCGCTTACTATAGAATTCTGTTCGTAATTTGTCAAATTGTTTAATTTTTTTAACATCTTAAGCTAAAGACATTGGATTCCCTCTGCAAGAGGTCGACGGGGCCGAATCAGCACGAGTTAGCGGGTCATCAACGGGTCATCCCGCAGCGATACATATTACTCTTCCTGGGGTTAGAGCAGCTTTCCTCCGGCATTTTCGACTTCTTTCAGTACCATTTGCGTCATCTCAGGCCGGGCTGCTGCAACAGTGGGGGTCACTTCTGTGCCCCAGGCGCTCAGATTCTCGGGTTCACAGCCGATCAATACGGTTTCCGGCAGCACGCCCAGAAAATTAGCGTAGGCGATGGTCTCCAAAAACGAGACCTGGTGCAGGGAGTTTTTTGCCGCCACTCGGTCTCTAATCTCCTCTCCGGTAAGTCGCGAAAGCGTTCCGGGAGCTTTGCCAGAGCATAATGTGTCGGCCACAACCATGAAATCCGCCTGGCTTATGGTGTCGAGCAGCCGCATACCGAGTGTGCCTCCATCCATGAGGGTTACATTATCCGAAAAGCAATAGTTTTCCGCGAGATCGCGCACCACATGGACACCGATGCCCTCATCGTGAAGGAGGACGTTTCCCACACCAAGAACAAGTATTTTTTGGGTATTCATCTTTTTAAAGCATAAGGACAGCCTTAGAACACGGCTGCCCTTATCATGTGTGTTAAGTTATCAATTCGAAAGCTGTATGGACTCATACCGCCTTTACGATGTAGTGGCTGTCTCGGTCGTTGTCAGTCACGTGGACCGCACATGCTATGCACGGATCGTAGGAGTGTACGATGCGAAGAATCTCAATGGGTTTTTCGGCATCCACAACCGGTGTACCGATCAACGCTTCTTCTACCGGTCCGCGGTCTCCGGAAGCACAACGTGGTCCGAGATTCCAGGTTGAAGGTACAACCATCTGGTAGTTGCCGATTTTGCCGCCTTCGATGTTGATCCAGTGCCCGAGAGCGCCGCGCGGAGCCTCGTTGAGACCGAAACCTGAAGCAGTGGCAGGGATTGAGGTGGAGACCATGGCTGTAGCACCTCGTTTGAGCTGATCAAGCCATGCCCCCATTTGGTCGGCGATAACCTTGGTTTCGATCGCGCGGGCAGCGGCTCGGCCCATGGTTGAGTGCATATCAGCAATGGTAAGGTTGGCAGCATTGAGAAACTGGTCAACTGCAGCCACCACCTGAGGTTGGCCAAGTCCATAGGCAACAAGAACCCGAGCAAGAGGTCCCACTTCCATAGGCTGACCATTGTAGCGTGGCGCCTTGAGCCAACTATAGCGGTCGGCAGTATCGTAACCGGTATAATTCGGTACGGTCTCACCGTTCTGCGGGTAGCGGGCGGTGTTGCCTTCATACCAACTGTGCTGTACATGCTCGTTGATCTGGCCAAGCATAACATCTTCAATCTGGTCGATGTTCTTGTTCATGATCACACCACATGGCAGGAAGAGCTCTCCAGGGTCGGAGTCACTCATTTGGAATTCACCAAATGCCAGGTAATTTTTGAATCCACCGATGCCAGCCCAGTCAGGATAGGCCGTTGCAAGGTGCTGCACATCAGGCAGATAAATCGTATCGATGAAGTGACGCATCTCGTTCAGGATATTGCGAAACTGGCTGATACGGGAAGAGGTAATCTCATCTTTACAGGTAACCCCTCCGACGCGCAGACTCTGGACGTGCGGGTTCTTCCCGCCGAAAATAGCGTGCATTCTCCCAGCTTTTACCTGCTGGCGAAGCGCATGGAGATAGTGTGCGGCAAACAGCAGGTTCTCTTCAGGAGAGAGGGTATAGGCGGAGTGCCCCCAATAGCCTCCGGCAAACGGTCCAAGCTTGCCGGAATCAACAAACGACCGCAGGTCTACCTGGGTTGCGGCGAAATCGATAGCAGGTGCATTCGGAGAGAGTGAGTAGGCCAGGGACTCAGTAGCAGCAGGGCTTGCTGACAGAGCACTGACGATATCCACCCAATCAAGAGCGCTCAGGTGATAGAAATGCACCGGATGGTCGTGCACGTAAAGGCCCCCGGTGAGCAGATTGCGTACTAACCGGGCGTTCTGAGGTACTGACAGGCCCAGGGCGTTCTCAACCGAACGTACCGAACTTACCCCGTGAATATAGGTGCACACGCCGCAGAGACGCTGGGTGAGCAGCCATGCCTCTTCAGGCTCGCGACCTTTCAGTATGGTCTCAATTCCACGAAAAAGAGTGCCAGAGGACCAGGCATCGGTAACAACACCGTTGTTGATCTCCACTTCAATTTTCAGATGACCCTCAATTCGGGTCACGGGATCTATGACTATGCGTTCAGACATGATTGTATATCCTTATACTTGAGAAAGATTTGATAATTTTATATTCGAGCTGCTCCGTATCAGTCATCGTAACGGCGGCGTCTGTCGGAAGAGTACTCCTTTTCACGGGGATATTCTGTCTCGTCGTAATGCTCATCCTCTTCATCTTCACTTGAGTATTCTCTATCGCTGTAATACTCATCCTCTTCGTCAACTTTACGATACACCGGGCTCATGGTATCCCAGAAGTTCGGTTCACT
>JASJDT010000249.1 GCA_030065655.1 Desulfocapsaceae bacterium
CTGAAAAGATCGCCCATGCCTTTAACCACACCCTGGTCGATCATTGCCGGTCCAAGACCTGCAACCTGATTGTTAAAAGAGGTATAGATCAACGAGAAAACGATGGAGGCTGCAATAAACCCGATTACGAACTTCGGGAATCTGTACCATATTTCCATGGCCCCGACCTTCCTACCGGTTTCCTCTGCCTCAACCCGAGTGGTGAAGTAGATAGCCACGGCAAAGGCCATAACCCCGATGAGAACATTCTGAATCATCTTAATGGTTGCCGCAACATACAGCGCTTTTTCCCCAAGAAAGGCACCGGCTGCTGCAACTGCGCCGGTGGCGTCGATGGTACCGCCCATCCAGGCACCACCAAGAATCAGTTGTTTATCCACGGGGAACGTTGTCTTAATGACTGCTGGCATGACAATCATCATGATTGAGGTGAAGACCAGTGAAAGTCCTACGGAAAGAGTAAGCTCTTCTTTTTTGGCCTTACAGGCGGCTGCTGTAGCGATGGCCGCGCTGACTCCGCAGACACTCATGTCCGAACAGATTGTTGCATTAAGTCGTTTGGAAGGAATCTTAATGTATTTCTGGCCAACATAGTAGGTAACCAGCCAGACAGTCGGGGTAACGACCCAGGCGACAAATATACCCGCCGTGCCGATGGTAATAATCTTTTCGAAGAGAATACTCGCTCCTAAGAGTACAAGACCGGTCTTGATATAGTATTCGGTCTGTACTGCTGGCATTGCCCATTTCGGCGTACCGACGGTATTGGAAATAAGAATGCCGAAGAAAATAGCCCAGAAGGCATAACCTACGCCATATGCTTTCATGGTTGCCTGGGTAGCGGCAAAATGTGAAAGGACGGAAATCAGCCAGATAAAGGTAAAGCCGATTATGAATGAGGTGAAGGATTTACCCATGGCCTTCATGCCAATACCAAAAAATACGGCAAAGCTGGCACCGAGAAAGATCAGCCAGCCGATCTGATTATACGGTTTTGCCTTGGTTTTGCTTGCGGCCTTGCTTGCTTTCAGCCTGGCATCACGCCAATTGGCAATGGCAGTCTTAGCTTCTTCATTAAGCTGGGTATCGGCGAATCCGACGGCTTCCGCCTTGGTTTCCGCAGCCTGGGCCACAACTAGTGCTTCCGCTGCTGCCGCCTTAAGCGGTTCTGCTTTGGCTACGGCTTTTTCCTTCTTAGCCGTGGCAGCAGACTCGCTCATGAAAAAGGCGTTTGCAGGATTAGTGCTCCAGCTATGCGTCTTTTTGGCAAAATTTGAAAGCCATTTGCCCGTGGCGATATCCTTAGCCTTGACCTTCTTTTTGGCATCATTGAGCTGATGCCAGCCGATCGTCCGGAACTTATCGGTTTTTTGAGCATCTGCCGCATACTTTGCCTCGATGGCGGAGAGTTCTTCGTTAAGCTTGCCTGCCTGTGGAAAATAGATGATAACACCCATGAGCAAGATGAAGAAGCCGAGCCAGACGGCCCACCAATCCTCTTTCTTCCACATCTCGGACCATTCCCATTTTCCCACATCGACTACTATTTGATCCCCTTGTTTTTCTTCAGCCATGAACAGCCTCCTGTTAGTAATAAAATGAGCCAAGAATCATCCCTGCTTATCAGGAGAAAAATATGTCATTATCCTATCAAAGCTGAGCTGCTCCCAGCACCTTAAGATTACACCAACATCATATTCATTAGTAACCTAGTAAAATTCCTAGATTACTACCAAAGAATTATATGAAAAATATACATTTCGAACAACCTATTTCTTGGTTAGTCGTCAAGATTTTATTAAAGAAAACAACCGAAAAGACAGGATGATACCACAAAGTGGTAATATTAATAATGGTTTATGTTTGCAGGTGAGAATAGTTAGTATGTGATAAATAAAACCGCGCCTTATGGGCACCTGCCAGCAGTATTTTTGCTATGCACTTATCATAGTTGGTGCCCTCCAGATGCGCTGCCTGTTGAAAACTTAAGATCGCATGGCCATTACAGAATGGTGAGAGGTATGTGGACGTTGCTGCAAACCACTTGCAGAGTCATCGATGAGTGATCTAAGCCTTGCCACCCGTTCACTCGTGGCTGGATGGGTCCTCAACATGATTGGCGGCTGTTTTTGCCAGGCCAGAGGAATAAAACGGCGCCACAATCCGGCCTGCATTCGCTCCATTTTCTGCAGGGCAGAAGCAAGACCATAGATGTCGCCTGCCAATTTAACTCCCACCCGGTCTGCCTCAAACTCACGAGTCCGCGAGAGGGCGAGCTGCAATAAAACACCGATTGTCGGTGAAAAGATTAGAAGAATCAGAGGCATGAGGGGATAGGTGATTTCCTCAACCAGAAGCGCTGGCAGTGAGAGAATTATAAAAAACTGACCGAGGACCGCAAAGCCATGAGTAATTCTTCGAAAAATGTCGGCAATTGCAAAAACCTGTAGGTCATTATTGTAAATATGAGCCATTTCGTGACCGATGATTCCGGCAATTTCACGAATGTTCAGGCTGGAGAGGAGAGATTTCGATAGGACGATGGCACTATCTTCGGCATTGCCAATGGCGAAGGCATTTGGTTCCCTGGAGCCGATGAGGTAAAGTTTGGGACGCTGTTTCAATCCGGCTTTTCTAGCTATTTGGGCCACAAGATAATTGAGCTGGGGAGAGAGCTCGACGGTCAGTTGCTGTGCTTTAACTGCCTGGAGTATTCTTTTGTTTGAGAGGTGTGGACCAAAACCTGCGAGAAACATGCCGGCAAGTAAAGCCATGAAAATTCCTTGAGTGCCAGCAAGGGTGTATCCCAGTAAGCACATGAGACTGAATAGTGCTATCAGAATAACTCCTGTTTGCAGAAGGTTTTTGATCATATTGACTTTGAATTCTTTCCTGTTCATTTTCGTATTCTTCTATGTATTCAAGCCTACATCGGTAGCAAATAATGTTCCTGCTAAGGTTGAACTCTTATACCGATAAAATATGAACAAATATTACTTTGTCAATAAATTACAAAAAGTAATGCACCAAGAATGTGAAGGTGTATCATTTTGATATTAAATAGGAAAATTGTTGTGTTGGACAATATAGATGTTGATCGCCGTTGAAAGGGAAAGCCAAACAAGGTACGGAGCAAGCAGTATTGCGGCCAATTTAGAAACCTTGGCATATGCCCATACCATGATCACCAGGAAAACATCGAAAATAAGTATTTCCCAGAGGGCCAAATCCGGGCGCTGGACGGTGAAAAAGAGCAGAGACCACACCGCATTAAAAACGCACCGGGCACCATAGATCATTAAGCCAAAAGCGACAAATCCAGGGTAGTCGTGTAGACGGCGGATAACCAGCCAGGTAGAGAGAGCCAGGCAAGTCAAGACGATGATCCAGGCAGGCGTAAATACCCATGCAGGTGGCTGGAAAGGCGGAAAATTCAGTTCATAATACCAGTCTCCAAGGCCTAAAAAGGTCAGCCATCCTCCCAGAATGAGGAGAGTGAAGGAAACAATGCTGGTTCCACTGAGAACGAGAAATGAGGATATCGGGTGTGATTTCATCTTTGAGTAGCTCTTTGGATTGTAGGTAATACAGATTTAAATCGATTTACGAAATGCTGGTTTTGAACGCAGTTCTCTCTGACGCTAAGCGTTAATTATAAGAATGCCAATAAAGTAAGATTAAATTGAGTACTCTCAAGAGTTTTCAGTACGCCTAAGATGCGAGTATTGAATTGAGTCTTTGGCTTGACGATACACTGTCTGTTTATATTGCTAGTATGTATATAGATAAAATCACATCTGCTTGATAACGAACGAAAGAATGGCTGAAAAAATATAATTATTCCGTAAGTTTTCTTACGGACAACAAGGAGAGCAATAAAAGCGGATGTTTTTATCTTGGCATTTTGAAAGTATGAACCTTCAAAACACTAACCCACTGGGTGAACTATGGGTGAATTTTCTTCTTGTATTTCAATTCAGCTGGCTGCGACTTTTTTATTGGCAAACTTTCGGTAGTCTATAACTCTGTTATGGTTGAAGCGTATTCAACGAACTTGACGGTCGTGCTTTAATCGGCGCGGGAGAACTGATAACCACACACAACGAAACATTTTGAATGTAACTCTGAACAATGTGTTTGTCACTAAAGTGATTCTAAAGCTTTATACGATGTCTTTAGAAGGTGGCTCAACCATTCCGATAACGAACCGGCAACACTTAAGTGGTAGTCTTACATACTTCGTTAAAATTACTTTTACGCTATATGTAAGATAAGATTTGCTATTTAACTGCTTTGGTGGGCCATCACTCCCCAGATTCGGAAAGCTGTTGAAAGGCTGTCTCGATGCGCTCAAGTATTATTTTGGCCTCGGCCATTTTTTTGGTGACCACAAAATGCATGTCAAATGATGAAATCTGGTTAAATTGAAGATCTGGTAGAGCCAGCTTTTGCAAGACGATGTCTGAGGGGTGCTTATAATTCAGCAAGTAAAGATTATCTATTCTTTCTGATAATATTTTCAGGCGTTCAAATGCCTTTTCATGAGTGTTGAATTCCAGGTATCGAATATTATTGGCTGGATCTTTGATATAGCTGGTCCAGCCGCCATAGCTGTATCCTCTTAGAATTAATAGTGTTTTGCCGTTGAGGTCCTGCAGCTTATTAATCGGTGGTTTATAGCCAATGGTATAGGCTCCAAGGGTCAACTTTTCCACAACAGCTACACCTACATGGGTGTTGCCTTTGAACTGAGGTAAGGTATCAAGACCTAACCAGACGTGTATGTGTCCAGTTGCCATCAAACTCCCTATTCTATTAGCAGGAAGTGAAACGGCCTCCCAGTCGAATCCTGCCTTTTCAATTGTCTTAATGGCACTCTCCATTAATAGTCCGGCTGGCTCTCCATTTTGATCGGTATAGGTCATTGGTGGAAATTCCACATAACCGATTCTAAGAGTTTGTGAAAAAGCAGATGTATCATGAATACCAGAAAGTAGTAAAAGGAAGAAAGTTGCTATGAAGAGATTTCTTGAAATCATGTGTTTTTAGGTAAATAGCTGATATTGATATAATCAATATATACCAGAGACCTATCAAAGTCTCAATTATTTGTCTTTATATGCAGATTATAGAAATTACGGTTTCGGTCAACGTTTACAATGCGGCAATACGTTTTAAACCTAACCCGTTCTTTGAGAGATAACTCTGTTAATACGTATATGGTTGAATAAACAATGGTCTGAATTGACAGACAGTTCATGTGCATGATAAGTAGTATCTGTTAATAATTACTTGCAAATTAGAAAAGCTAACCCCCCCAAAAAAAAATTGGAGATGAGCATGCCAGACATTCGCTTTATAAAATCTTTTGGTGCCCAAACAGAGCCTGATGAGTTACTGCGGGGAAAGATCGGTGAAGGATTTACTATGAATTCACCGGTGGGAATTGCCAAGGACAAAAACGACAGAGTGTGGGTATGCGATACTGGCAATAACAGGGTTCTTATTTTGGACATAAATCTTGAAAATATCATTCAGACACTCACCCTGGCAGAGAATGTCAACTTTCTGCTTCCCTTTCATGTTTGTGACCACCCGAAAGAAAACAAGATATATCTCACCGATATGGGGAATAAACGAGTGGTAGTCTTCAGTTATGGGGAAAAGGAAAAGTATGCAATCTGCGATTTCACCTTTGGCGATAAAAAACAGAGGAGATTTTTGCCGCTGAGTGACCCCAATGGAATTACTCTGGTGCAGGAAGAAGACAGGGGAGTTGTGGTATATGTTTCCGACGAATTTTATAACACAAAAAAAGAACCCATGCTGAACCGGGTAGTTAAGTTTGATGAAATGGGGAATTATCTCTACCAGTTCAAAAAAATTAAAACAGGTGGTGGTGATACTCACAATATCAAGTGGCCCCAGGGCCTTTCCTCTGATTCTGCCGGTCATCTCTATATTGCTAATACCGGAAATTATGATGTGCTGCAGTGCGGCATTAAACATGAGATTGAAAGAGGTGGTTTTTGCACGACAAAACAGGGAAAGGTCCTCTTACATTCATTTGGAGATCCAGATGGATTGGGGTTTGGCAATATTATCCGGAGTGTCAATGTGGTAGACGATATGGTGTTTGTCCCAAATCAAAAAGCTAACTCCATTTCAGTATACACCACCGCAGGTGAGCCGCTCACCATGCTTAGTGGTATGATGGCACTATTCGACCACAGCAACTCGGTCAACTTGAATTCATTTTCAGAAACTGCCTACAATGAAATAGTAAACTCCGCCATGATCAGCCCATATGCTATCTGTGAGGGTGAGCGTGAGGGGATCTATTTTGTTACCGAACCGCTGACATCACGAGTCTTGAAAATCGAAATACCCCGCCCGATTTCTCAGGCAAAGGAAGTATTTCTTCTGAAAGCCATCGGCCATCGCAGGAATAAAGTAAACGTAAAAGAGATGGAGTCGCAGTTCAGCTGTGTGAGTTCAGCGGTGGGGATTAAAAAAGACATATCAAAGAAGGTCCTCAAAGAAGCAGATGTGTCTTCATTGCCCTCCTGGGTTCGCTTCAACCCTTTTCAACTGATGTGGATGGGACTGAGTAAAGGATTATGCGCCCAGTATGAATTCTGGCACTCAGTCATGGGCTTACCATTCATGGGAGGGCGAGAGATTAACAATCTGCCCTATGTTTCCTTCACAATAGATGCAGGGAACTGGGATATCAAGGCTTTCGCAGAGCATAAAGGCAGGTTTAAGGAAAATCTGAAGTTCCTTGAAGGATTTTATATACCCGGTGAAGTGGGGATGGCTGTGTATTATCCTCCAGAAGAAATGATGGGACAGATTTGTCCAGGCTCCCCACTTCTGTTTGCCACCAACTTCAGCCTATCCTGTGTCACTATTTATCAATTTGACCTGGATGGGAGAATTACCAATTATGGTGTGCCATTTGGTATACAGGGTAAAAGCGATTTCTGTCTTCATGGTCCTCAAGGGCTTCACATTACAGAAGAAGGAAAAATTTATGTTGCCGACTCCATGAACAAACGAATTTCTAAATGGCAGATCCTGCAGACTGGGCAGGTCATTTTCCTCAACACCTTCGCTTGGAAGGATGATGGTATCCCCAATGAACACTTCATGCCCTCCGATGTTTCTGTTGATGGCAGTGGTCGGGTATTTGTCGCAGATCAGTTAGGGAACAGTATCAGGGTGTTTGATACAGAAGACAAGCCATTGTGGAGTTACGGCAAGGAAGGGTATTGCACCGATGATCCTGCAACCCAGTATGAAAGATTCATGTTACCGGCAAGCCTATGTGTCGATGGTGACAAGCTGGTAGTGAATGACCTGGTCAATCGAGTGCTGAAAGTATTTTCCATTCAAGACGATGGTCTGGAATATTACACAGCGAAAAAGCTTTTCCGAGATCCTCCCGGAAAAGGTGGCATCTGGATGCCATATCTCATTTGGGCGCATCAGGGAACGGTTTTAGTTCCTGATTGTGCGTATAATCTCGT
>JASJDT010000032.1 GCA_030065655.1 Desulfocapsaceae bacterium
CTGGAACTGATCTGTACAACCTGTAACCTCGACGATATCGACAAAAGCAATATCCCAAGTGATGCCCCACTAATTGGGCCTGACTCTCCCCTGGGCATTGACTCTATCGATGCTCTGGAAATGGCCGTCACCATACAACAGGAGTACGGCGTAAGAATGGATTCGGAAAACACCACCAGGGTAGTAATGCAATCATTGGCAACACTTGCCGAATATATTCAAAAGAACAGTTGATACCATAACGGATAACCATGAACGTCCTGCTTATTAACCCACCTAATTGTGGTCGGAGCATTCCGGAAGAACGCTACGGTATTACTTCCCTTAAACAGATTTTCCGGGGTGAACCCCTTGCTTTAGAGGAGTTGGCGGGCAATCTCCACCAACATGATGTGCGTATTGTCGATTTAAAAGCGGCTCCTGGCAGTCTAGATGAGGCGGTCAACGGTTTCACCCCTGATGTGGTTGGGATCACCGGAGTAACTTGCGAGGCCAACACCATGCTGGAACTTGCTGCTAAAATGAAAAGCCTGGAAAATCCCATTGTGGTCGTCGGCGGTATCCATGCCAGCAATGACCCCCACTTTTTCAATCGTGACTGTATCGACTATATCGTCGTCGGCCTCGGTAAGAAGATCTTTTATGAGCTCGTAACCCTCCTAAACAGCGGTATCGCCGCAGCTGTCTCTATCCCTGGAGTTATCCCGACGAATCCAGGCCGGGAACTTTCCTATTCTCCGCACTACAACACCTCCGCCGACCTCGTCGAAGACATGCCTCCAGCCTACGAGCTGGTAAGCCAATACAGATCCCACTATATTCTTGAAAAACTAGGAATTAATATGGGATTCGTTGCCTCCGCCTTTGGCTGTAGCCATCGCTGCGGTTTCTGCTGCATAAATGAACAGACCGGCGGCAGTTATCTGACTAAGTCCATCGACACGGTTATACGGGAAATCAACCTGTTGCAGAACATACCAGTGATAAGACTCGTTGATGCTAATACCTTCGGCGATATTGACCGAGCCAGGGCTCTCGGGCAGGCTCTGGTGGAAGCAAATCTCAACAAACAATTCCTGGCAGATATCCGTTCAGATACGGTGGTCCGCCATCCGGAGATGATGAAAGAATGGCAACAGGCAGGACTACGAGCCGTGGTCATTGGTTTTGAAGAAACCAAAAATCAAATGCTCTCAGCCATGAACAAGGCCAATACCACAAAAGTCAACACCGAGGCTATTGCGATTCTCAATGAACTGGGCATCAGTATAGTCGGCGATTTTATCATCTCACCACAATATGACGAAGACGATTTTGAACGTCTCCGCTCCTATCTGGAGAAAAACACCATCGATTTGCCAATGATAACAGTATTGACCCCCTTGCCGGGAACCCCCCTGCATCAACAGATGCAGGCACAGATAACAAACCATAACCTAGATTTCTATACACTGACCAACGCGGTCACAGCAACCAAACTCGATGAGAAGCAGTTTTACCTCCACTATGCCGACCTTCTTGACAAAAGCCATAAAACTGCGACAATCTAGCCCAGCAGAACTGGATAAGTACCTTGGCAGTAGGTTTAAGCTAGCGGCTTTAGAGAAGTTCCCATTTTTTGTTTTTATGTCAGTTTTTCAACAGTAAGGTTCTAAACCATGAATGCTTTTATCACTTCTATCTCCGCACTTCTGCCGGGTACTCCCGTGAGTAATGACCAGCTCGATAACTATCTTGGCAAAGTGCACAAAATTTCCGCTAAAACCAGACGAATCATCCTCGCCAACAATGGTATCCTCACCAGATACTATGCCCTTGATCCCGAGACAGGTGAGGCCACTTACACCAACGCTCAGCTGACTGCAGCGGCAATACGAGGTCTGGCATTCGACGAAGCAAAAATAGAAAGCCTCTGCTGCGGCACCTCCACTCCTGATCAGCTGCTTCCCGGACATGGCTCAATGGTACATGGCGAGCTGCAATGTGGTCCCTGCGAGGTTATCTCGACTTCAGGCGTTTGTCTTACCTGTCTTGCTGCGTTGAAGTACGGGGCAATGTCCGTTGCCCTGGGCCAGACCTCCAATGCGGTGGCCACCGGTTCCGATATCGCCTCCTCATTTCTCAGGGAAGATTTTTTTCAAATGATTAATGGTAAACAGGGACGACGAGAACAGGACCAGAGCCATGGAGCTTTCTCCTTTGAAGCGGATTTCCTCCGCTGGATGCTCTCCGATGGCGCGGG
Source organism: Desulfocapsaceae bacterium (assembly GCA_030065655.1). Lineage (GTDB taxonomy): Bacteria > Desulfobacterota > Desulfobulbia > Desulfobulbales > Desulfocapsaceae > Desulfopila_A. Next base: position 2,243 of record JASJDT010000032.1, read on the forward strand.
AGCAGTCCTGATTGAAAAAGAACCGGCAAAATCCGGGCTGAGCCTGCAGATTGACTGGATCGAAATCACTTCTCATGCTCACCAACTGGATGCCTGCATGTATGCCGGTGCGATAAAGCGCGAAGATGGCAGTCTTACAGGTTGGCGGGAAAGCGGTCTTGAATCCGGCTTGGAAAACCAGGGGATTTTGACAATCAAGCAGGATGCCAGATTATTAAATAAAAAAATCATTCCAGTGATCCTCGAGGAAAGCCTGCCCCTGACCATAGCCAAACACAAACTCGAGGCCGACAAAGTTGACTGGTTTCTTCCCCATATCTCCTCCGAATATTTCCGGGAACCGCTGCTAAACGAGCTGCATACCATGGGTTTTGCCATTCCCGAGAAGAAATGGTTTACCAACCTCACAACTAAAGGAAACACCGGTGCAGCCTCTTTTTTCATCATGTTGGAGGAATTATTTTCCTCAGGCAGCTTACGACACGGCGACCGTATTCTAGGCATGGTGCCGGAGTCTGGTAGGTTCTCCGTCGGCTGGATCATGTTGACCGTCGTCTGAGCTCATCAAGAACTCTCTCCGCTACCCATTAAAGTATCCTGGAGAGCTGCTTTTTTTCAATAACGGGCTCTAGAATAGCCAGGGGATAAACATTTTTGTCCGCTTTCGGTATTCTTCGTAATCCTTACCAAAATGAAGAATATTCTCACGCTCCTCAACTCTGGCTGTCGCGATGAGCAGACCGCTAGCTGTAAGCACCAGGATTATCGTCAGCAGAGAAACATGTTTGAAGAAAGCGCCCCATGCCAAAAAAAGCAGGGAACTGTACATGGGATGGCGGATGTAACGATAGATCCCCTCCTCCACTATTCGACTGGTATTCTCAAAGGTAAAGTTTTCAGGCATTGTTGACCGTTCACCATATCCTCCTTTCGTTCTCAGCATTTTGATTGACTGGAATATGAAAATGATCGAAACGAGGAGTAACGTCCAGGACAGCAGATGAAGAGGAGTAAAAGGGTCAAGTAACCAATAGGGATGATTTAGCAAAACAAGAACAAGGATGATCTCGAAAACGAAAAACCTATAGAAACCGTGAGTTCTGCGATTTTTCAAAGCCCGCCAGGATATGCGCAGAAAGAAAAACGTTGCCACTATAAAAATCAACAACCGAATCATCACTAACCCCAGGAAATTGTAGCCTCTGGATTACTACCTTTAGCATTCAACAACATAGATATTCGTCTTAAAAAATCTGCAGCCAGTACCGTGATTCCACCATTATTAAATATCCACAAGAGCTCTGAATTCCTCGACACCAAGGATATGTTTAACTGTGTTGAATGATCCCATGATTGTGCCAATCATTCCCGGGGCTAGAACACTCTGGCCACTGAGGTAGAGTCCCCTTACCGCTGTCCGGCTCAACAGTGCCGTAGCCATGATCTGGCTGGCTGAGCGCAGGACCCCGTAGGCACTGCCACCGGGGCTGTTCACCCAGTCACGCATGGTCAACGGGGTATAGATATCGACTATTTCTATATTACCTAGATCACCCAGCAAGGTATTTGCTTCAGCTATCAAGTCGGTGGCACGCTTCTCCTTCAAATCAACATAAGCCCTCCCCCGCTGGCCACTGATAGTATCTTGCCAAGGCTGCCAGAGATACTCCTTCCCCGAGGTCAGAATGGAGAGGAGGTTGTGCTTTTCACTGTTGCATCTACGGATCTGGTAGTAGCGCAGATCAGGTACGTTGCCATGGCTATCGGTGTCAACTTTAAAGATATTGTAGGATAACTCTGCATGTCTGTTCTTCTCCACCAACGCATGGACGGAAAAAATGCCATGGCTGTCGGTCAGACCGCTGATCCTCTGGTAATAAGAAGGCTTGACATCACCTGGTGAGAGCATGCCCAGGATAACCTTCGGGTGTATTGCCCCTATGACGGTATCAGCTGTCAGCCTTTCTTTTGTGCTGAGCTGGACCCCTTTGATAACACGTGATTTAACCTCTATCTTACTGACCTCTGCTCCGGTTATAATCCTGCCACCGAGCTCACGCAGACGCCCGGCGAAAGCTTCGGCCATATTCGAGCCACTGCATTCTAACCGCCAGGAGGAAGAGACATAGGAGGCTAGCGCCATATTGTGATAATAAACCGGACAGTCCTCCGCCGGTACCCCCAGCCAGCAGGCTGGAATGGCAAGCACGCTTCGCAGGCCTGGCGAACACTGATGATCGGTAAGTATTTCACCCAGTGGTCGGGTCTGGTCTAGAAGAGAGAAATCGCTGTCGCCGCTGCGAAGAAATTCGAGCCCGTGCAGCTGAGTTGCCGCCCGACGGACTGAAGCAAGAATGGGAGTAATGGCTGCTTCGTCCTCGGGAAAGGATCGTCTGAGATTGTCTTCATACGAATCAATTCCCGTGGGCATATCAAATGATGGTGGATGAGTATCAGGAGAATCGAAAATGTAGCGGTCTATTACTCCCTCATTTCCCATTCTGCTGACGGGGATTACATCCGTAACTCCAAGATAGTCAAAGAATGAATGGAGAATCTGACCCTTATCCAGTGAACCTAGATAATGCACGCCAACGGAGCAGTCTATTCCATTGCGACGATAGCTGCGCATCAGACCGCCGGGATAGTTGTTCTTTTCCAGAACGGTTACTTCACATCCATGTTTGGCAAGAATAATACCCGTGCTCAATCCGCCAATGCCGGAACCGATGATCAACACTCTTTGAGGAAAAGATGAAGTTCGTCCCATGTTTGATACCTCGACTCCTGGTAAAGCTCGGTTCATGAAAACCGAGCAGACGGCACGAGCTTGGTAACCCAACGAAATTCTAAATTTTGCTTTTCAATTTTGCAAAGATGTATCTTTCCGTCCGGCTAATTGGGTTGACATACTCTTTACCGCTGCCTAAATGTCCAATAATGCTTGGTCAAACCATACATCGGTGAAAGAACCATCGAATAGAAAACGATAGCCTGGAGGAAGCCCCAAAAATTTATCAATTTCAGGTAGATAGTTTTCTAAATGTTTTGCACATAACGGTTTAAAAAAATCTGGTTCTTGAGAAAATTCTTCCCCACACCAAATGTACCAACCTGAAGTTTCTTTTGTTGGAGAATGTCGTAAGCCATTTATCGGGAGTTGCCCCAATGTTTCAGAGGCGATTCCGATTTTGAGTTCACCATCGCATTCAAAAAAATCTGCTTCAAATTCAGCACAAATTATTTTTTGGGCTTCTATTTTCATTTTTGCATAAAACAACCAGCACAAGTAAAAAATGCTACTACATATTTTGACCAAAGCATATCAGGAAAACAAGCAAAGCTTCCTCCCAAAGGCCCGGCAGTTAGAAAAAATTCCAGTCTAACGAGCCTCTTGCAAAAGTAAGATTTTCGTCCAAAATCGAGGCATGCGAAAAATTTTACCACAGGCATATAATGGATATTCCGAGGATAAAATTTTAAGCATAACGAAGAGTGTGGGCGAAAAGATAGTTTTGCAAATGGCTCTAACGAACAAGATACTCCCACAATGGTCCGACGTAGCCCTTCTCATGCATTCTGGCCACCATATCGGCACCACCGCTGCCGCCGGAACCTACAACACAATTGATCCTTTTGCCCACCCGTTCGCTGACCATCCTTTCGATGGTGGCCAAATCGATTTCATCGGCTTGATAGAACACTGGCTTGAGCAGGTCAGTGTCTGCAGCTATTTTCCCCTCCTCCAGCGCTATGGCATAGAGTGGTGTCTGCGGATAGATTCTGATACCGAAAAAGAAAAACAGCACGGTTTTCTTAAGCTTGTCGATATTGTTAAGCGTTTCAGCAACAGTTGCCGGCGACTCCCCCGGCCCGCCCATGAGCAGATAGTGCGCCACATGCACTCCGGCATCGACGGCCATTTGGTGGGCAGTGAAGACGTCGTCCACACCAAATGGTTTCCGATAGTTCTTCAGAACCGTTGCAGACATTGATTCCGTACCGAATTCTGCATGGGTGAGTCCAGCCTCTACCATTTCTTGGAAGTAATGGACAGGTAACTTGACCGGTGCGAAAAAACCTCCCCAGGGAATATGTACACCGGTAGTCTTGAAGCTTTCAGCTACTGCCAAGCTGTGATCGATATCGGAATTGAAGGCCGAGTCGGTGATAAAAAAATATTTGGCCCCGGCATCTTGCAGTTCCAGGGCCATTTGGGCGACCTTCTCCGGTGCTGTCAGCCTGTGTCTCCTCCCCTCGATGGCAGGATACGGGCAATAAATACACTTAAAACAGCAGCCTCTCTTACTCTGCAGGTTGAGCATGCCGCCCCGGTCGAGATAAAAACGCAGATGCGGAGAGTCACCAGCAAAACCACGTTCCCGCTCCCCCTCCCACGGTTGTGGGAAAGCTGGCTTTGCTGGATGTGCCTTTGAGATCACCCCCCCGATGTCCTCCGGGTTTTCGTTGTTTTGCAGAGCATCCAGCAACAGCCCGAATCGTTCTCCTTCACCGATGATGCCGTAATCTGCGCCTAGAGCAGCCAATACCTGCTCAGGCATAATGGTAAAACCACTGCCACCGCAGACAATCACCGCAGGTGAACGCTCTCGCAGCCAGGCGACCAAACCGACATAACCATCGACGAAATACTGGGAATCAGACACATCGGTGTTGTCAATATTGCGGCAGGATAGGCCAATAACTTCTGGATTGAACTTTGCCAGAATCTTCTCCAACTCAGCACGATTGATTACATTGAGATCAGCAATTTCACATTCATGCTTTTGTCCAACGGCACTGGCAACATAGTCAAGTCCCAACGGGTAAACCGGATAGGGCGCAGTCAGCGTGTTAGGTGAGATAAGCAGCACTCGCATCAGGCAGTCAGCTCCATTGCGGTAATATATTGACCGAGACCGAGAATCAGTATGGAGTGCTTGTGTCGTTCCACCACGATATCAGCACCATCTGTCAAGATACCCGGGACGCTACCTGTTTCCACGAAGGAAACGGCCAAAGCCGTGGCTAGTGCTGAAGCCGAGGCGAACTCGCCGGTGAATTTTCGATAGTCAATTACCGGCGCCGCTAACGAGGAAAGCTGATGAAACTTTTTGAGCTGACCTTCAGCCTGCTCGCGCAAGGCTCCTGGTAAACCAGCCAGCACTGCAACAATTTTGGGCTCTCCCTGTTGTCGGTCGACCAGAGTTTTCACCAGCATATCTATTACTTTTACAGTAGTGCTTCGCTGGTAAAATGGAATGGTGATACGACACCTGGCTCCTTTTGTCTCCCTGTTGAGGCAGAAAGCAGCACCGCCATCGGCCAGCTCTTTTTGAGTCGCGACAGATTGATCAAAAATCCTGGAAAAACGATCGTGTCCCTCATCCGCGCCGATAAGAAGTGCCTGGCTCTCTGAAACCTCGTCACCTTCAAACATTAGCTCCGCGCTCAACAAAGCCTGCTCAAAGGAATAGTCACCGCCGCTGGTGGTGATATTATCGCCTGTTGCTGAAAACATCATGGCAACCTGACTGGCGGGGGCGTTGTGCACGGAGCCGACAAAATCGGTTGGACTTGGAAACTGTTCTTCCGAATCATTGAGACGTTCGAGAAAATCATGGGTCTCGGACAACGCTCCCCAACCGGTGCCCATATAGACTGAATCAATCTTCGAGCCGTCGAGGCCAGCATTTTCACAAGCTCCGGTTGCAAGCGCCAGGGTCATGCGCGGCAACCGTTTCAAGCGGCGAACCAGACGGGAAGGCAGCCCCTCGGATATTTTTTCAAGCTCCGCTCTACCGGCAACAGCCCCACCCGAGGTTAGTCCGCCCATGGTTTCTGCCGTCTTGCCTGCCCCGCTCAAACAACAATATCCGTGAATACCAAAGCCGCGACGCAACTGTCGGCTGGTGTTGCTATTTTTGGTGCGAGGTTTGCCAAGCACTAGAGAACCATTGTTGCCGCCGAACCCGAAGGAGTTGGCAAGCACGACGTCGACAGAATCTGTCTCGGGTTGCCGCACCGGCTCAACGTCAAGTTCTGTATCAAGCGTCTGCAGACCGGTATTAGCAGGCAACAGATCTGCGGAAACACAGATGGCCGCAACCACCGCTTCTATTGCTCCGGCTGCTGCCAGGCTATGACCGGTGGCGCCTTTAATCGACGACAACGGTGGATGACCATCGGGATAGAGTTTATTAACAGCTTTGGACTCGGCCAGATCATTGTCCGGAGTTCCCGTCCCATGCAGATTTACGTAGCTGACGTCTTCAAGGTTGAGACCGCTATCGCGCAAAGCGCGTTGCATGGCCATAAATGCCCCTTCCCCCTCTGGGTGAGGTGCGGCAGGATGGTAGGCGTCACAGGACAGACCGGCACCAAGTAATTCACCATGAGTGGCCGCCGCCGGATCAGTGGTGAGCAAGAGCATACCCGCTCCTTCAGCAACAGCCATACCCTGGCGATTCAGATCCAGGGGCTTGCAGCCGTTGCGATCAACCAGCTGCAGCGAATGAAAACCAAAATAGGTCAGTCTGCTAAGAGAATCTACACCACCGACGAGGACAGTTCGCACCCGGCCACGTCGCAACATGGCCAATCCCATGGCCAGGGCTACCACCCCGGATGAACAGGCAGTAGAAACGGTCAGGGCCGGCCCTGAACAACCAAATTCACCGGCAAGATAATCACTAACCGAATGCAGGCCGTGGTAGCGGTAGGCCAATATCTCTTGCTCTTTCTCACGCAGCAATTGCTCGGTGGTGAGAATACCGCCCGTGGTCGTTCCCAGAATAATAGCTTCCGGCGGTTCACCTATTCCTTTCAGGGCCTGGTCGGCAGCAATTTGCGCCAACCTATGGGTTCGTGGCAAAGCTGATATTTCGGTAAGCGCATCTACCTGACCGACGGGCAATGGTTCGCCATGGAGAAGATCAAACAGGTTCAGGGGACGAATACCACTTCTATTCCGCCTGAGAGCATGCTCCACAGCCTCCGGGTTCCCTCCCAGTGAACAGATCAGGCCGATACCGCCGATATAAACTGATGGCAAAGTCAAGAGGATTTCTAGGGTGAATTTTCTTCAATATATTCGGCAAGGTTTGCCAACGTTGAAAAAACCTTCTGGCCTACTTCCTGGTTGTTGATGGTTATTCCATAGTCTTTTTCAACCATTACAACCATTTCCAGAACATCTATGGAATCGATACCAAGCTCACCGCCAACCAGTTGAGCGTGCTCGTCAAAATCTTCAGGTTTGACATCGGTGAGGTTCAAGATCGATATAAGCTTAACTTTTAGCTCTTCTACCAGTGTTGACATAATATGCGATTTTCCTGCGATATGGATATTCTCGTCCGCTCCAATCAAACAGACCGTTAAATGTTTTCTGTTTTTTATTCTTTACGCCATCTCCAGGCACGGCTTGCCTTATCAAGATACACACAAAGCCGGGATCACCACCAGGACTTTAAACGAGATGCCCAGATAAATCCACTCTGATTTTGCCATTTGAATTTGATGGCGAAATCTGCCAGAATACGTTATCTCTTGAAGCCGTCCACCAGAAGATCAATGAGCCGGGATGAAGCAGGAACCTGTATCTCATACGTCTTGCCCGAAGCCCCGCCTGTCTATAAATTATGACAAAAACGACATTACCACTTTCTAAGTTCACCTTGGAAGACCTCCTGCCGCATCGCGACAATATGCTGCTGGTAAAAGAGGTTGTCGAGGTAGATAATAATCATGCGGTGACACTCTGCCAGCCATCACGCTCCTGGCCGATGGCTGAGGAGAAAGGGGTGCCTGCCTTGATTCTCGTAGAATTGGCTGCTCAAACCGCCGGCGTATGCAACGGTTGGGACAGGGTGCAAAGCCGAGGGCGTGACTCAGAAAAAATGGGCTGGCTGGTGGGCATTAAAAAAGCGGAATTCCATATCGACTATCTTCCCTATGACAAAGTTATTACCGCCAGCGCCCAAAATACTCATAACTTTGGCAACCTTCGGGAAGTAACCTGTAAATTGCACTATGGCGACAAACTCATTGCCACCCTTATCCTTCAACTCTATCAGGCGTGACTATAATGACTGCTGAAAACACCAAAAAAATCGCTATCGTCACCGGCGCCAGTAAAGGTATTGGCCGAGCCATCGCCATTGAGCTTGCTCGCGACGGTGCCTATGTTGTTGTTAATTACATGGGTGATAAAGATGGTGCCCAACAGACTTTGGTCATGGTGGAAGATGCCGGCGGCCAGGGCGAGATTTACCAGTTTGACGTCAGGGACGGCGCAGCGACGGAGAAGGTCGTCACCGATATTGGTGACCGGCTGGGAGGAATAGACATCCTAGTCAACAATGCCGGCATCATCGCCGACGGTTTGTTTATGATGATGTCAACGGAAAACTGGCAATCGGTAATCGATACTTCACTCAACGGATTTTACAACATGACCCGTCCGGTGATAGAAAAGATGGTGCGCAAGCGCCAGGGTGCTGTTGTATCCATCTCTTCAGCCAGTTCACTCATGGCCAACCGTGGTCAGGCCAACTATGCGGCCGCCAAAGCTGGCCTGAATGCAGCCTCCAGATCGGTTGCCGCCGAAGTCGCCAGGCTTGGTATCAGGCTGAACATTGTGGCACCGGGTCTCATCGAAACGGAAATGATAGACAAGGCACCCAAGGAACAGATCAAGGAAATGATTCCCATGGCCAGAATCGGCAAGGCAGAGGAGGTCGCCAAGGTTGTCCGCTTTCTTTGCTCCGATGACGCTTCCTATATCACCGGCCAGGTCATTTCCGTAAATGGCGGTATGTTCTGATGAAACAAGCTTTTTTAATTCCAATAATCTGCTTACTTCTCGTTATCCCTAGTTGGCCGGTTGGGGCGGCTGAACAGCAGATAGCCATTCAGACTATTCAAGCAGAGTTTACCCAGGAGAAACATCTCAAGATTCTGAAAAAACCGCTGATCTCCACTGGTATCTTCGTCTTCGCCGCACCGCAGTCGCTACGTTGGGAATATCACTCGCCAATCCCGTCAATTCTATTGATGCACGACGGTAGTATCCAGAAGTATACCGAGCAAGATGGCAAATTCGTCGCCGACCGGGGAATGCGTCTGGATGCAATGCAGGTGGTACTCACAGAGATCAGCAACTGGCTCGATGGTCGTTTCCGCGAAAATGACATTTTTACGGTAACTTTCCCCGACCAGCATACGGTCTTGTTGCTTCCGAAAGATGCTATGATGGCCAACCTGATCAACAAAATAGAACTCAAACTGGCTGATCAGCAGGGTCTCCTTGACAGTGTCACAATTTTCGAAGGACCGGAAGCCTATACCCACATGTCCTTTTCAGAAAGAATTCTTAACAAGAACATCCCTGCCTCGGTTTTTAACTCACCATGAAGCAACCTTTCGTTCTCATTGCTCTGCTGACGATCCTGAGCAGCTGTGCTTCTGGAAAACACCAGGCTCCACCGGCTCTTACTTCTTCACAGGCAAGACAGGATAATGCAGTATGTGGCTCCATTTTTCCTCAGGATAAATGGCAGTTTGTTCATTCACTTGAATTTACCAGAATCGACGGCATAGGCACCACGGTAATAGGCATTACCAATCTTGATGAGAATGCTCTGCATACAGCTTTGCTCACCATTGAAGGATTTACTCTTTTTGAGGCCGATTTTTACAATGATGAGAGATTTGAGGTTCATCGGGCAGTTCCACCCTTCGACAATCCAAACTTCGCTAAAGGCATGATGAGAGACATCCGGACGATCTTCCGGCCACCCCAGGGTATGCTCATACTTGGCGTAACGAATGCTCCGGATACAGTCTGTCGTTACACCGATGACAATGGTCGGATAACCGACGTTCTACCAGGTAGTAATGATTACCAAGATGACTGCTGGCAGATTCGTCGTTATAGTGCAGAGCAGGACATAGATCTTTCAGTTATCGGCAAATCCTGCCTTGACATTATGTCTGCCATCATCCCGGAGCACCTCGAGCTGCATAGTTATGGAGTCGCGGGCTATACTCTCAAAATGAAATTACTCAGTGCTGATAGGCTGTAATGAAATTTAAATTAATTTACCCCAAGTGGGCCAAACTTGATAATCAAACGGAGTTTCACCTTCCCCCGCATGGTCCTGTGGTCTTTGCAGCGACACTCCCTGATTATGTGGATGTCGAGTTTATCGATGAAAACCTCCAAACTATAGATTTTGACGATGACGTTGATTTCGTCGGTATCTCGATGATGCTTACGGTTCAGGTAAAACGTGGTTGGGAAATTGCTGATATCTATAGACGCAAGGGTGTCAAAGTGATTTTTGGCGGCATCGCCACCATGCTGCATGCTGAGGAAACCATGGAGCATAGCGATGCAGTCTTTCTGGGTGAAGCAGAAGGTCGCATGGAACAGATCCTTGATGATTTTCGCCATAACAGGCTGCAAGCGTGCTACGATTTCATCGATGACCGACCCGATATAGCCATGATCGGTCCAGCCCGCAGGGATATCCTCGACCGCCAGCTTTACAACTATAAGGGTGTGCAAATGGTTGATCTGGTGCATGCCTCACGAGGCTGCCGCTTCAACTGTTACCCCTGCGCTGTGTCATATCTGGGTGGCAGAGAGTTTCGACCTCGGCCCATCGACAAGGCCGTCGAAGAGATGGCAGGAATTGATAACAACCGACTCTTCATCGTCGATAATTCCCTTGCCCAGGACACCCAATGGGAAAAGGATCTTTTTCGGGAGATGATCCCCCTCAAAAAGCACTGGTGTTCACATCCCATCGAGGATACGTCGGAGGTTCTCGACCTGGCCGCTCAAGCTGGTGCCTGGTACGTTTATCAGGCTGTTTTTGATACTTCCGATTACATCAAGGAACGAATAAAGCGCTACCATGATCACGGTATCGGCGTGGAAGGAACCATACTACTAGGACTCGATGATCATACCGAGGACTTCATTAAGCGACTGGTTGATTTTCTCCTTGAAATTGAGCTAGACCTGGCAGAATTCACGGTGTTGACCCCATTTCCCCACACCAAGGCATATGCTGACCTAAGCAGGGAAAATCGCATCCTCACCCATGACTGGAATAAATATGGGGCGGACAAGGTGGTCTACCAGCCAAAGCATATGAGCCCCCAGAGACTGCAGGAACTACTTGACTACGCCTGGAAAACCTTCTATCAGGAAGAATCGCAGTCAATTAAGATGGCCAGGCTTTTTAAAGAAGTGGTAATGAAAGAGATGGCCGAAAACACCTTTCAGCCTCGCGATAGAAGCCTGAGCAACCTCTCTTTTGGTAAAAGTGTAGATAAATAGGCATGGACGTTGACTATTCAGCAGAGACAACCCGGACGATACACTCGCTGCTAGAGGGACCGCAACATCCGGAAGCGGAATTTATAAGAGGTGGAGCTACTTTTGCTGAGGTGTATGGCATGGCCGCTGACATTCAGGCCAAACTGGCAGATATCAGTCACAGAGAAAAAATTGTTTGTCTGGCTGCTGAAAATCGGGCTATTATTGCAGCAGCACTTCTCGCCTCTCTTGGTGGCGGCCCAACGCTTTTACTACCCTATGCACTCTCTGACAAAGCCTTGCAGGCAGCCAGGCAGGCAGCCGATTTTACTATCGTTATCACCGATAGCTCCAGGAATTTCCATGATGATTTGAAAACCATTTCGCCACGAACTTCGGCTAACTTGGCAAGGCTCACGGATTTTGCCGTTGCACCAGGAGCGGAACTGCTGAAAATATTTACCGGCGGATCCACCGGTGCACCCCAGATATGGTCAAAAACGGCTGCAAACATCATTGGAGAAGGTCTTTTTCTGGTCAAAGCTCATAACATAACCAGAAAGGACTGCATCCTGGCGACCATTCCGCCCTACCACATCTATGGTCTGCTTTTCTCCGTGGTTGTTCCGCTTGTCTCAGAGGCTCCAGTAACTCTCGAAACACCTAAATATCCTGGGGAAATCGCGCGCACAGCCGAAAAGCAGGAAGCGACCATTCTGGTAAGTGTTCCGGCTCACTACCGGGCATTACAGGATAAAAAACTACCGGTGCGGCTGGCTTTCAGCTCGGCCGGCATGCTCGATGCCACCGTCAACAAAACCTTTGGTGAACTGAACACAGGAATAGTAGAAGTCTACGGCTCCACCGAAACCGGCGGTATTGCCAGTCGCAACCGCGCATATGGTGAGGAGTTCTTTACCCCGTTTCCAACCATCCGCTGGAAGATTGCCGAGCAGCGATTGGCGGTCAGCTCACCCTATATTTCACCTGAGCTCCCAGTGGACAATGATGGTTATTTCATAGCCAATGACCGTGTTGAAGCATGTGATAAGAATCGTTTCATGCTCATGGGGCGAGCCGATACAATAACCAAGGTCGGCGGTAAACGGGTTGATCTCGATGAAATCAGCCGTCTCATTCAAGAAGTCTCCGGAGTGAGCGACTGCGTTGTCACCACCATTCCCGACCCTGGTGGTAGAGAAAATCGAATTTGTGCTTTGATTCAAGGAGATAAACTTGACCTATCCGCTATCAACATGAAATTAGCTGACCATCTTGAAGCCTACGCCCTGCCGCGCCTCATCAAACCAGTCAGCCACATACCAACTCTAATTAATGGCAAATATGACTGGGCTGCCATAAAAGAACTCCTTGGAAAATGACGTCTGTCACTGAAAGTTTTGCTGCCGGCTACGCCAGTCTCTCGGCTTGGGCCGATCTTCTTGACCGGATCAATGTCTTTCCGGTAGCAGATGGTGACACGGGCACGAATTTACGGATCAGCCTTGCTCCCCTGCATGCAGCCAATCAAGCCGGACCATTGCTGGCACAGCGTCTGCCTCAACACGCCACCGGCAATTCGGGCAACATTGCTGCTGCTTTTTTCCAGGAGTTCTGTCAGGCAGAACAGGTGCATGAGCTTGCTGACACAGCAGCTTCGGGCAGGGACAGAGCCTGGCATGCCATTGCTGATCCGTGTCCTGGAACAATGCTTTCCGTTTTTGATGCTCTGGCTGCAAACCTCTCTCCACAACCGGATGCCGAGTCGCTCTACTCACCGCTCTGTGCTTCCCTTCAGGAGGCAGTGTGCAACACCAGGCAGCAATTGCCGGACCTAAAACTTGCCGGCGTTGTCGACTCGGGTGCCTTGGCCATGTATGTTTTTTTCGATGCTTTTTTTCATCACCTGACAGCCCAGCCTGTTCCTGCTGTTTCTATTTTTAAGCTCTTTGAGGGCAATCTAGAAATTAGTGACAGCTATGTTGCCAAAGAAATCACAAGCCACTGCGTAGATGTGGTCGTTCAGGCCAATCAAGCGGCAGACAGCACCCAGGACTTCAAAAATAATCTTACCCGGCTTGGTGAAAGTGTGGTTGTTGTTGAAGATGAGGCGGCCTACAAGGTGCATCTCCATACGCCGGATCCTGTTGCGCTGCGTAATCGTCTCGACTCTTTGGGCAATGTCGTGCAATGGTCCGAGGAGAAAATTGTCCAAAGTTTATCCCAAAATGCATTTTCCCCGGAAA
>JASJDT010000250.1 GCA_030065655.1 Desulfocapsaceae bacterium
GTCATTTTGGCTGCTCTTTTTGTGGGGCTCACTGCTATCTGGGCCTGGCTGCTGGCCCGTGGATTTACCCGGCCAATTCTGCGGAACATTGACTTTGCCGAATCTATTTCACAGGGAATCTACGAATCGCACCTGGTTTCGACCAGGAAAGATGAACTTGGTGATCTGGACAGGTCTCTAAATGACATGGCGGTCAACCTCAAAGAAGTTGACTGGCTGAAATCCGGTAAGGAACAGCTCGATGACAATATTCGTGGTGAATTAGAGCCTGATCAGTTGGCCAGGCGCTGTATTCGCTTTCTGGTCAAACATTTTCAATGTGATCTTGGAGCCTTATATCTCAGGAGCGGCAATAACCTTGATCTACGAGCCTCCTATGCCTTTACCGACAGAAAGGGTAATTTCAATTCCTTTTCCCTTGGTGAGGGAATGGTTGGTCAGGCTGCTCTGGAATCGGAAATGCTTGTTTTCTCAAGTGTGGGAGAGGGTGAACCTCCTCTGAATTACGGTTTTGGTCAGCACATACTGCCCCATTATCTTGCCGCACCCGTTCAAAGTGATGGTGAGGTGACTGGCGTTATTCTGCTCGGCTCGATGCAGCCTTTCGATGATCTCCAGAAAAAATTCCTCGATCAGAATATCGGTAATATGGCCATCCTGTTCAATTCGGCCAAATCACGTCAGCAAATAGCCGAGCTTCTTGCCGATTCCCAGCAGCAGCAGGAACAACTAAAAGCAGCCAATAAAGAGTTGGAAACCAAAGCAAAGGCTTTACAGGAATCGGAAGCTGAAATGCAGGCTCAGCAGGAAGAATTGCGGGTCACAAATGAGGAGCTCGAAGAGCAGACCAGGGCATTAAAAGAATCCAAAGCGGAACTGCAGTCTCAGCAGGAAGAGCTTCGGGTTACCAATGAAGAATTGGAAGAACGCTCCCGGGCTCTGGAGAAGCAGAAGAATGAAATCTGGGCTAAAAACAGTGATCTGCAGGAAGCTCAGGAAATCGTCGAACGCAAGGTGGAAGAACTTGAAATTGCCAGCAAGTACAAGTCGGAATTTCTGGCAAATATGTCCCATGAACTGCGTACTCCGCTCAACAGTATTCTCATTCTCTCACAACTGATGAGCACCAACAAGGACAATAATCTTACAGCCAAGCAAGTGGAATCGGCTGAAGCCATCCATTCTTCAGGGAGTGAATTGCTTAAACTCATCAATGAAATCCTTGATCTCTCCAAGGTGGAGGCGGGGAAAATTGATCTGGTAATAGAAGAAATTTCACTGCAGAGCATTACCACCGACCTGCAACGGATGTATAAAGATGTTGCTGAAAATAAAGGTCTCAATCTGGAGTTCATCGTGCGAGATGAATTACCGGAAACCATCATCACTGATTCACAAAGGCTTCACCAGATTCTTCGCAACCTGCTGACCAACGCCTTCAAATTTACCGAGAAGGGAACGGTCTCTCTGGAGATTGCGAGACCCTCGGCAAAATATGTCCAGGGTACTTCTCTGCCTGTGGAAACCTCTTTTGCTTTTGCGGTAAAAGATGAAGGAATAGGCATCCCTGAGGATAAGCAACAGGTAATATTTGAGGCGTTTCAGCAGGCTGACGGGTCAACGAGCAGAAATTATGGAGGTACCGGGCTTGGTCTTTCCATCTCCAGGGAATTAGTCAAATTGCTTGGTGGAAGTATTCATCTCGAGTCCGTCGACGGAGAGGGCAGCACATTTACCGTGATTCTTCCGGAACGGAACGCTGCTGGAGCCGAGGTTTCCAAGAAACTCAAAGAAACGCCAACTTTTCAGAGGCAGCCGAAGAAAGAGCAAAGTGAAGACATTCCAGCGAACAAGAAGCAGGGCGGCTCAGCTGCGGTTTCAAATACTTCAGTTATAGATAAGAAAAATGAAATAAGTGAGGTGAAAGACGATCGCAAAGAAGTAACACCTGGCAGCAAGAGTTTGCTGATTATCGAGGATGATAATAGTTTTTCCACAATCCTACGAGACTTCGCACACGAGCGTGGGTTCCAGTGCATCATTGCTGAAGATGGTGAAACCGGTTTGCACTTTGCAGACTACTACAGGCCAAGCGCAATTATTCTCGATATCGGTTTGCCGGGTATAGACGGCTGGACCGTGATGGAACGGCTCAAGGAGAATCGAGAATTGCGTCACATTCCGGTGCACTTCATGTCAGCAGCCGACAGCTCCATGGACGCTTTGCGTATGGGAGCAATTGGTTATTTGACCAAACCGGTATCCATGGAGAAAATAGACGAGACCTTCCAGAAATTGGAAAAAATGATAGCCAAACCGGTGAGCAGGCTGTTGCTGGTGGAGGACAATAAGGAACAGCGGCAAAGTATCAAAGAGCTTATCGGTGGTGCAGATGTAAAAACTACAGCCGTTGCCACGGGTGCGGAGGCCTATGCTGAATTGGAAAAAGGCAGTTATGACTGCATGATTCTCGATCTGGGACTGGAGGATATGTCCGGTTTTGAGCTGCTTGAGAAGATCAGAAAAAATGAAGATATGGCAAGCGTGCCCATCATTATCTATACCGGGCGCGAATTGACTACGGCAGAAAATGAAAAGCTTCAGCATTATGCCGATTCCATTATCATTAAAGGAGTTAAGTCACCGGAGCGCTTACTGGATGAATCTGCACTTTTTCTTCATCGGGTTGAAGCCGATCTTCCGGAAGAAAAAAGGGAGATGCTCAAGCTGGTCCACGATCGGGAGGCAGTGTTGGAAGGCAGTAAGATATTGCTCGTCGATGATGATATGCGTAATGTTTTCGCCTTATCCAGTGTCCTGGAAGAGCGCGGTATTGATATCGTTATCGCTCGGGACGGCGTTGAATGTCTTGAAAAGCTGGAGGTAGAAGAAAATATTGATGCTATTCTCATGGACATCATGATGCCGCGGATGGATGGCTATGAAACCATGAGAGAGATTCGCAAAAACGTTAAATTCAAGCAGTTGCCCATTATCGCCCTCACCGCCAAAGCCATGAAAGGCGACAGAAGCAAGTGTATTGACGCGGGAGCAAGCGATTATCTGGCCAAACCTGTTAATCCAGACAAATTGTTGTCCATGCTGCGTGTCTGGCTCTACTAAGTGGTACGGACCATGGTTAAGAAAAAACAGTTGCTTGAAAACGAACAACTTGAACTAGAACTCCTGCTGGAAGGGATATACCGTCGGTATGGGTATGATTTCAGGGACTATGCCAAGGCCCACACAAAAAGACGGCTCGAGTACAGAAGGACTATCTCGGGATTGAATAATTATGCGGAAATGCTGCACCAGGCCATTTACGACGAGGATTTCTTCACCTCTCTTCTGCTGGATCTTTCCATCAATGTTACGGAAATGTTCAGGGATCCATGGTTTTATAAGGAAGTACGTGAACTGGTCGTGCCGCACCTGAAAACCTATCCGTTTTTCAAGGTCTGGCATGCGGGTTGCTCAGCTGGCCAGGAAGTCTATTCCATGGCCATATTGCTGGAGGAAGAAGAGCTGAAGGAAAGAACCCAGATATATGCAACCGATTTCAACGAACGTATTCTCAGTCAGGCAAAGAAAGGAATCTATCCGCTTGATTCTATAAGACAATATACAGCAAACTATCTCAAATCAGGTGGCCTCCAATCTTTTTCCGATTATTACACTGCCGATGACCGCCACGTTATCCTGAAAAGTTCGCTAAGGGAAAGAGTGCTTTTTTCATCTCACAATCTGGCAACCGACGGAGTGTTTGGCGAGATGAATGTTATATTTTGTCGTAATGTTCTGATATATTTTAACAAGGAGCTTCAAGAAAGAGTTCTGCAACTCTTTTGTGAAAGTTTGTGCCCGGGTGGTTTTCTCTGCCTAGGGACAAAAGAAAGCATGAAGTTCTCAACTGTTATGGAACATTTTGAGGAAGTTGCCGCCCGTGAGAAAATTTATCGAAAGAAGCGCCGATAAGATTAGAGGTGGCCAGTGGCGAAAAAATCCGGTAAATATCAGGCAGTGGTCATCGGTGTTTCTGCAGGAGGTATCGCCGCCCTGGAGAAGATTCTGCCGGTACTGCCGGAAGACTTTGGCCTTGCTCTGCTGGTAGTGCAGCATATATCGGCGGATGGAGGAAATTATCTGGTGGAGCATTTTTCTGCCAGTTGTGCTCTTGAGGTGGTGGAGGCAGCGGACAAGGAGCGTATCCAACAGGGTACTGTATATTTTGCACCGCCTAATTACCATCTGTTGGTGGAGCGGGCGAAAACCACGGCTTTGACCGTCGATGCCAAGGTAAATTATGCCAGACCCTCCGCTGATGTGCTCTTCGAGACGGCTGCTGAGGCATATTGTGATGCGCTGATTGGCATCGTATTGACCGGGGCGAACAATGACGGAGCGGCCGGGCTTGCGAGGATCAAGCAGCTGGGAGGATTGACAATTGTCCAATCTCCAAAATCGGCTGAAGCAACTGTCATGCCCATGGCGGCGTTGAAGGCACTGACTGTGGATCATGTTCTGGACCTGGAAGAGATAGGGCCTTTTCTTGTCACATTAGCAACTAAACGAGAAGAATGAGTAGAGCAAAAATTCTGATAGTGGATGATCGACCGGAAAACCTCCTCGTCCTTGAGTCGCTGCTGGATGATCCTGGAATCGAATTAATAAAGGCATCTTCAGGAAACGAAGCGCTCAAAAAAATATTAGATCACGATTTTGCCCTGGTCCTCCTTGATGTCCAGATGCCTGACATGGACGGTTATGAGGTAGCCGAACTGATGCGCGGCAACAGATTAACCAAGAATGTACCGATCATCTTCGTCACCGCCAAGCACAAAGAGCAAACCAGTATTTTCAAGGGGTATGACTCCGGTGCCGTCGATTATCTTTTTAAGCCTCTTGAACCGGTAATTCTCAAAAGCAAAGTTGATGTTTTTCTGGAGATGTACCATCAGAAAGAGGAGCTTGTCGCCAAAACCCATGAACTTGACCGACGCCTTGCCGATCTCGAGGAGCTCAAGACACTTCTTGAGAAAACCAATGAACAACTGACCCAGCTCTCAAGAAAGGATGGGCTCACCGGTCTGCTCAATCGTCGCAGTTTTGATGAAATAGTTGAGCGGGAATGGCATAGGGCTCTGCGTCAGCAAAAACCCCTTTCCTTATTACTCGTCGATATCGACTGTTTCAAAGCCTATAACGATACCTATGGTCACACCATGGGTGATGATGCTTTAAAAGCCGTAGCCGACTGTTTGGTTACTTCAGCTAGACGTTCTGTGGACCGTGTTGCCCGTTACGGCGGTGAAGAGTTTATTATCATCCTGCCCGATACGGATGCATACGGTGCTGAGGTAATGGCCAAAAGAGTCTGCGATGAGGTTTATGGCCTAAAAATTCAACATGATCAGGCAGCAACGGAGAATACCTTAACGGTGAGCGTTGGTGCTTCGACAACCCTGCCTCGTAAAGAGCTCAATTTGCTCGATGCGATCGAACTAGCCGATGTAAAATTGTATGAGGCGAAATCCGGTGGCAGAAATTGCTGGCGCTCTGCTGAACTCGAAGATTTGGATTCCCTCCAGAAACAATCCAACGCTATGCCGAATCAGCAAAATCGATGAATGAGAACAATTCCGTCGGCTCACTTTCCTTCACTCATCTTCACCCCGACCATGTCATAACACATATCGAGAAGGCGCTTGATCGTGAGTTTTCTAATCTTTTTAGACCGCTGAACAGCTATATAAATCGGGTTTTCGAACTCCAGGATCGTCAGGGAAAGGGTATTATCGTCAAATATTATCGCCCTGGCCGCTGGCCGAAAGCGGCAATTCTCGAAGAACATGCCTTCCTCCGCGAGTTGCAGGAATTTGAGATTCCAGTGATTTGTCCGCTGGAATTGGCCGATGGTAGGACCCTTGGGGATCTTGATGATCTTTACTTTGCAGTATTTCCAAAATGTGGCGGTAGAAGTGTTGATGAATTCAATGATGAGCAGTGGCAGGAACTTGGTAGACTTGTAGGGCGGACCCATGCCGTAGGCAGTATTAAAGAGGCGCCCCATCGGCAAAAATTGATTCCATCCTCTCTCACTACTCAGCAGATAGCTTATCTCAAAGAGAATAAGCTGGTGTCCGCTGAATTACGTGATGATTTTTTCTCCCTTACCAAACAGTTGGTCGAGGTAATCGATCAGAGGTTCAGCAATGTTCATCTCCAGCGCATTCATGGTGATTTACATTTCTCCAACCTTATCTATCGCCCTGGCGATTCGTTTTATCTGATAGATTTTGACGATATGGTTACGGGTCCACAAGTTCAGGACATCTGGATGCTCCTGCAGGGTTATGGTGAAGAGAACCTGGTCGAGTTGGATATGTTTTTAGAAGGTTACGAGACTTTTTACACATTTGACCGAAGAAGCTGTGCACTCATTGAGCCACTCCGGGCTATGCGTTATGTCCATTATCTGGCCTGGTGTGGTTACCAGGTTGTGGAGGATGGTGAAACACGGGTGATTCCTGATTTCGGCAGCTACGCCTTCTGGAACAATGAGATAAGAGAGCTCCATGATCAGCTGGAGAGAATCCATACCAGCGAAAATCCTTTTGCCCACAACTGCTAACCAGACAATTTAGCGCAACCAGAGCTGCAGCTGCTCTCCTATCTTCATATTGTGCTTTTTCGCTGCGGCAGAGACCTCCTTAAAATCAATGCTATATTTGTCATTCAACCTGTGCAGATCGGATTTAGCAGGGTAAAGTGATCGCCACGGCAGTTCACTCTGAAAGAGCAGAGCAATGACATTCTCCCGCCGACGTACCGGAATAAATACCTGAGATGTGGAATTCTGCTCCAGGGCTTTGCGTACACGCCCATAATGTTTTCTACGGCCGCTCCAGAGGTTGCAGCAAATTACCCCTTGCTGGCTCAATCTCTTTCCGGCCGTCTTGAAAAATTCAGGAGAATAAATGCCTTTCGCCATACCACCATCATTGAAGGCATCGACGAGAATGAGATCATAGCGTTTCTGGTCATGACGAACCAGATAATCAAGACCGTCTTCACAGTGCACACTTATCTGTTTATTTTCAGGCAGGGAGAAAAAACGTCTAGCTATATCGAGAATATCTTCGGAGTTATCAACGCCTTCAACGGAGGCATCCGGTAAGAACTGATGGAAAAAGTGCAAAAGAGCACCTGCTCCAACCCCGATGAGCAGCACTTTTTTGGGGTGAGGTAGAGCAAGCAGTGAAGCGGCCATCATATACTGGGTATATCGCAGGGCAAGTTTAGCGGGGGTGGCGTTAAAAATCCTGCTTTGCACAACCGAGTTCTGAAAGTACAGAGAGCGGTAATCGCCTTCATCCACCACTTCGACATAGTTTTCTCCTTGAAAACGATAAAGTAATTTCTTTGCCGGCTCATCCATAGAGTGGTGGTCAACGATGGTTGGGTGATTTAATCGTCAGTCTTACCGAGAAGATTAGTCTGACTGGTTTGTAGGGCAACCAGCCGAAATGGCAGCAAATGTCAGGCCTTAATAATTACATGGTAAACACTG
>JASJDT010000251.1 GCA_030065655.1 Desulfocapsaceae bacterium
TCTCCGTTGAGCCCAATTGCCGTAGCTGAGTAGCCTAGCTCATCCCAGAGTATGGTGAAGCGGACCTTACCGAGACTGTCGGTGAATTGTTTTTCTCCCTGGGCCTGTAAAACAGAGAAAGGGTAAGCCTTATGGTAAGAGCCCACGGTAATTCCAAGAACAGTCTCCTTGGGGTGAAAAGTGTTGTTGTCCTCATGTTCAACCGGGAAATAGAGCCTTGTTGATTCGTCATAGCCGCCATAGGGATTACGCCGGTAATCGCGCTCAAAACCTGTTTCTTCGGAGAGCACCAGTGATTCGGGATAATCCTGCTGCCAACGCTGCCAGCTGGTATGTGTCACAGGCAGCCAGGTAAGCTTGACACCAGCAAATATGCCGCTGATCCCCTGTCCCTTAATCTGAGACCAGAGAGAATCGGTTTGCCGGTCATACAACAGAACATCACTGTTATAGAGCAAGCCGGACACCCCGAAGTCAAGTACTTGGCCATTTACTTCAGCATCAAAAACAGCACCTGTACCGCACAGCGGACAATAGGTAACAACATATTTAACTGTGCCGAGATTGTCATTAACCAGTTCATGCCAGTTGAGAATGTTGATTGGATACGCTTTGGCCTGGCCATCGATAACAAGGCCAAGAACTCGGTCCTCATCTTCCAGATAATCGACTGACTCGGCTGGGATGAATTTTGGTTCGTCCAGAGCAGGAATGCCGTCTTTTGGTGGACCACCTGAAAGAATGAGGTTGTTATCAATGATTGTTTCTGTCAGATCAAAACCGTTTTTTTGCATTGCTGTGGCGGTCGAACCAATGAGTAATACGCAAAGCAAAACTGAGTAAAGATAAAAGTGGCGAATAGACATGGTTGCACTTCTCTAAGGTAAGATATTTGTGATTTTTCCTGCTGAAAAGAGATTATACAAGTGGCTTTTATTCCGCGTTTAGAACGTTCAGCAAAACCTTAGCTTGACATGGACGTATTGAGGGTATAGAAATGCCCTGCATCTGTTCAATTAAAAGTTATTAGCCATGCGAAGAACCCTGCAAACCAATATCTACTGCCTCTACCTCATCAAGCTGTCCAAGTGGTTCATGCTCATCATGCCAATTGTGGCCCTGTATTATCATGCCAACGGGCTGACGGCGGCGGACATCTATATTCTCCAGGCGGTGTATTCCGTCAGCGTTGCCGTATTGGAAATACCTTCCGGTTATATGGCAGATATTATCGGCCGGAAAAAATCGCTTATCGCGGGAGCCGTGTTGGGAACCCTGGGATATTTCATCTACGCCATTTCCGATGGATTCAGTGGATTTTTAATAGCCGAAATCACTTTAGGCCTGGGTGGCAGTTTCATCTCCGGATCGGACTCGGCCATGCTCTATGACAGCCTGGCCGGCATGCGCAAGCAGCAGAGATATTTACAGCTCGAAGGACGGATTACTTCGCTGGGGAATTTTGCCGAAACCATAGCCGCCATTGGTGGCGGGATGATTGCGGCGGCCTTGAGTTATCGTTCGGTCTATGTGGTGCAGACCGCTGTTGCTGCCATGGCCGTTCCTGCAGCCCTGCTGTTGATTGAACCGGCCCGGGAACAGATAAAATCAACTCCCGGTTTTCGCCATATCCTGGCCGTCTGCCATGAAAGCCTGTTGGTTAACAAACAACTGAGTTCTACCTTGTTGCTGTCTTCGCTGATAGGCACCTGCACCCTTTGCATGGCCTGGACCGCCCAGGTCTATTTTGTTCATAAAGGACTCACGGAAGCACACATCACGCCCCTTTGGGTTGGCCTGAATCTTGTCGTTGCCCTGGTATCGGCTTACGCCTCGCTGGTGATAGCCAAAATGGGGCGAAAAGCAGCGATTTTCTCAATCATCTGCTTCATTCCCGCTTCCTATATTCTGCTCGGCGTACTACCGCTTATACCGGCAATTGGCATACTCTTTATATTCTACGCCATCCGGGGCTATGCTACCCCTTTGCTCAAAGACATGGCTAACGTGTTTTGTCACTCCTCTACCAGGGCCACGGTGCTCTCTATTCGCAACATGATCATACGTTTCGGCTTTGCCGTTCTGGGCCCATGCATCGGTGCCTTGGCGGCAGGCTTCAGTTTGGAGTATGCTTTGATTACCAGCGGTTCGGTTCTATTGGTGCTTGCCGGTGGTGCGACGGGTTATCTTTTTGCCACTGGAGCGGGAAATGCAGCGAAAGAGAGTTGAAAAGTTACACTAAAAGATGTAGGTTCTTCGGTGTTTCTCAGGTCGGGACGTGGCTCAGTCTGGTAGAGCACAGCGTTCGGGACGCTGGGGTCGGAGGTTCAAATCCTCTCGTCCCGACCAGTTTATGAATTTATATATGTATTTGCTTCGAGCTTCATACTCTACCATCGGATTTTTCCTGCTGTTTTCTTTCCATACGATGATTCCAATCGATTTCCACGTCCAGGTAGAATGACCTAAAAATGTTTATCACACATGTTTCCGTGAAGCTTGCCTCGTATACTCAAGTTGGTGGACAATTTCAAGGTGACCCACATAGTTGCCTTAAGACAAGGATAAGTTCTATATCGTAAATGGTGGCAAGAATGTTCGGTTTATTCGGCTCAAAAAAGAAGAAAAAATCCCAGGAAGAGGTGTGCAAGGATATTGCCGCAGAACTTTTTGGTCAGATTGAACAGGCCCGGGATGAGGCCAAAGAAGGTGGAATAATTGATGAGAAAGTATTCAACGATCGGCTGAATTCCATGTTTGCCGCCGGCTACCTCATTGGCTACGTGGATAGCTATGTTCAGGAAATGGCCGAGGAGGAGGATGCGAGGAATAGGTACGCCCAGACTATTTTTGAAACGATGTTTCCCGGGTCAGGCATGAACTTTGTCAAAGAAAAATTGGCCGCCCGCCGTATGGCTGCAGAGCTTGCAGAAGATCACCCTGACTATACAGCCATCGCTGCCCGGTGCAACGCCTTCGATATAGCCATGGCTGCTGCAGCTGAAGAGGTAGAGTCCGGCCAGAACAACGCCGATTCTCCACCTCGACGGCTTAAGGAATTCCTGCTTTTGGGGGAAGGCTGAAATTTCCGGTTCCTATTGTCCTACGGTAAGGTTGTCGATGACATCCCGGTAACCCTTAAAGCGATTGGCGATAGCTATGACCCTGTCTTTTTCGTTTTGTGAGCCCACTTTGCCAGTGAGAGTGACAGTTGTGCCAATGGTATCAACATCGATATTGGTTGAACGGATGGCACCGTCCTTGACCAGCTCGGTTCTTATTCTGCTGGTGACCAGGGTGTCATCGAGCACCTGGCCGGCACTGGTTGAGCCAACGAGGAGTTGATTTTCCACGCGGCGCACGCCGTTAACACCTGCTGCAATCTCGGCAGCCTTTTCCTTTTGAACCTCAGATCTTACCGCACCAACAAGATACACCACCCCTTCGACAACATCCACATCGATATGCCGGGCCTGAACAACTGAATCGCCGATCATTCTGGTTTTAACAGTGCTGGCAATAACCGAATCGTCCACCATGGTGCCAATTGAGCGCTCATCGGTGGCGGTTTTATAGCCGCCGTAAGCTGCACCACCGATAACGGCCGGTCCACATCCTGTTGCCAGGAACAAGGTCAAAAGCAAAGCTGGTAATCCAAGGAATATGCCTGTTGCTGTTTTCATCTGATGTCTCCTCTCACGCTTTGGACGCAGTATGTTTCCGCCTCTTGTTATTATTGTTAAACTGCAATGTGCAAATTTGGGAATCCGTACGTGATGCAATGATTTGTTACTTATCTCACTTCATACGATAATCCTTGTGATGGTTTTCGCATCGCCTAGCCTCAATATTTCATAAAGAAGCAGGTTTTTGACGAATTTATATAGAGAATACGTATTGTTAATCAAGAAATTAGAGAGTTTTTGCTGGGTGCAGTTTGTACCTGGAAAAACTGCCGTCACCCTATGGGCGTACCTGCTGAGCTCATCGTCTTCGTTATCAAGTGCTTGCAGTAGATTATTACAGCTACACCCGTGATGTCTCGATGATGGACTCAGCAGGCACGTGAAATATTGAGCCTAAATCAACTATTTTAAGCTATTTTTTGGGCTTAGAGGCTGAAGAGGTGAAAAAATTGGGTACAGAGACCTTAGTCGAGCAGATAAATGGTTTCACCCTCAACCGCAACCGCTTCTTCGTCTCGTAAGGTGGCAAGGATTTCTTCCTGAAGCTGGTTTCGTTCTACTGTGCTGCGTCTGCTGCCCAGAGATTGGTGAATGAAGCGGTGGTAATCGCCTATGGTCATGGTGCCGCCGCGCTTACGAAGGGTACGCAGAAAAAAGAGCAGGAAGAAGATTTTGGTAAAACGTTTGCCCAACTGATAGGTGCAAAGGTAGAGAGCAGCGAGGAGGAGTGCGGTGAGCCCGTATCTGCCCTGATAGGCGAGGTAAACAGAGGCAAAACAGACAAGCACCAGCAACAACATGACACCCAACATAAAGGCGCCATAGCGTAGCTTAAGGGTCATCGGGTCTTCCTTGCTGGCATCTTGGTGTTGCCAAGTTCAAGGCTGGTGAAGTTGAGGGTGGCATGCACAGTGAGGAATGGAAAAAGAATAGCGATCAGAAAGATATTGACGATGGGAATCATACTGACGAGAGCCGGCAGCAATCCCAGGCGGAAGCAATGGGCCCGGTAGGTTTTCAGCCACCCGAGTTTACGGCCAAGACTCCAGTGACGCCGTGACGCCGGATAGTCAAGAAACATCAGAGCGGAATAGTAGGTGATGAGCAGAAAAGCAATGACCTGACCAACGAGCGGGATGAAGTTTGCCGCCAGAGCACCGATGGTGACGATCAGGCCAAAAGCGGCGATCTTCAGGCCCTCGAAGAGATCACGGATAATTATGCCGACCGTAAAGGCATCGTCTTCTTCATACTGCTCCCCCGCCTGGAGCTTTTCGGCGGAAGTGGAAAGAAATACATATCCCGGTGAAGTGATTGTATAGGCCAGCAGGAAGGCCAGGTAGAAACTAATTACTCTTGAGATGAACAGGTAAAGCCACTTGGCTATAAACCAGCCCTTGTGTTGGATCCAGCCAAGAATGGTTGTTGTCTCCGGCGGGGTGTTGAAAAAACCGCTGGTCAATTGATCAACCAGGTTGACAGCAAGTTGATAGCCGATCCAGGTAAAGAAAATAGTGGCTACAAAGAGCAGGAAACTCCAACCGACAAGCCTGCCTTTGCTCATCAGAAAGCGGATCGAGTGAATGAGTGGGATATATCTTGGTTTGTGATTTCGGGAGCCTTGCTGTTGCATGGAATATCTTGAGAGTTATGAGAATTATGACTATGTTTTGCAAGCAAATCGTTTGAGGTCAAGCTGAGGTGTGCTTCGGCAATATTTCCCAGAGCAATCAGCCTCACATTTCCAGAAAAGATGATGTTGTAGATGGGAATGTATCTAATAGTAGCAAATCCTGAGGAGGAGTAAAGAGGGAAGGTGATAGAAGATGGCAAGTCTTGGCAAAAAAAAGGTAAAAACTGAATATATCTGCGACAGTT
Organism: Desulfocapsaceae bacterium; assembly: GCA_030065655.1. Lineage (GTDB taxonomy): Bacteria > Desulfobacterota > Desulfobulbia > Desulfobulbales > Desulfocapsaceae > Desulfopila_A. The sequence goes on from JASJDT010000251.1 coordinate 5,565, forward strand.
GCGGATATCTGAGTATAAAATGGTTGGGACGCTGCCCCGAATGTGATGAGTGGGAAAGCTTTGTCGAAAAGATGCGCAGTCCCAGCTCGTCAGGCGAGAGGGAGGTGGCCGAACCTACGCCACTGCCGAGCGCTCCCGACGGTGATGAAGAGCGTATACTCACTGGCATTGAAGAACTTGACCGAGTTCTGGGCGGTGGCGTTGTGCCCGGCGGTGTCGTCCTCTTGGGCGGGGAACCGGGAATAGGCAAATCAACTCTGGTCATGCATATGCTGGCAGCCATCGCCAAGCGTAACGGCAAAGTTCTCTATGCTTCCGGTGAGGAATCGGCACGGCAGATCAAGATGCGGGCCAGAAGGTTAGGAGCCCTGCATCCTGAAGAATATCTCGCCACCGTTGCCAATGTTGAGCAGATTGTCAGAATGACAAAAGAAATGCGCCCAGCTTTATTAGTGGTTGATTCCATTCAGACCTTGAGCAGCGATGAGTTACCTTCCGCCCCGGGATCGGTGACCCAGGTCCGCGAATCGGCGGCGCTGCTTGCCGGCATGGCCAAATCCGAGAACATTCCCATGGTCCTGGTGGGTCACGTTACCAAGGATGGTGCTATTGCCGGTCCCAAGGTGCTGGAGCACATGGTTGATACGGTGCTGTATTTCGAGGGTGATCGAAGCCATGCCTTCAGAATTTTGCGCACCCAGAAGAACAGGTTCGGCTCTACCAATGAAATAGGGGTTTTCGAGATGAAGGAGGAGGGTCTTGTGGAGGTGAAAAATCCCTCGGAGATCTTTCTGGCAGAGCGCCCCCTGGACGTTTCCGGATCGGTTGTCATCCCCAGTGTTGAAGGAACCAGGCCGATCCTGGTTGAAGTCCAGGCTCTAGTGAGTCCGACTAACCTGGGGACAGCCCGGCGAACCGCCATTGGTGCCGATCCCCAACGGTTGGCCCTGCTCTGTGCGGTTTTGGAAAAAAAAGCGGGCATAGACCTCTATGGTCATGATATATTTCTTAATATTGCCGGAGGCATACGTATTGAAGAACCGGCCCTCGACCTCGGTGTTATTACCGCATTAGCCTCCAGTGTGTTAGAGCGGCCTATTGCATCCGCCACCGTATTATGCGGTGAGGTGGGCCTGGCCGGAGAGGTGCGGGCGGCCGGTCAAGTGGAAATGCGCGTACGCGAGGCAGAGCGCTTGGGGTTTCAGCGCTTTATTATGCCCAAAGGCAATTATGACCGCCTGCGTTTGCAAGCGAACATGGAACTCATTGGTATCGCCACCATTCAGGAACTGCTTGAGGTGGTGTTTGATTAAAGGCACCTTGAAAAATAATCTTTTCACCCTAACTCTGCGTTATGCTCAAAATTTTATCCTCCGAATATCGATTATATGCCTTCGCTAAAATGGATTACTACGCCTCGACCTTGGCTGAAAATATCTATTTTTTAGACACCCTTATCCGGTCAACGGAACCGGTGGAAGCATCATCTTGAAATAACTCATTACAGGTAAGGAGCAGTCATATGGACTTGATGTATCATCTCGACAAAGGCTGGAAGACCTTTATTAAATTCATTGGTCCCGCCTTGCTGAGCACCTTTGTGCTTTTTGTTATAGGTTTTTTCAGTCTCGGCATACTTGCACCGGTAATCTCCGCTGGTTATTTTCATTCCTTGCTGCGGGCGCATCGTGAAGGAAGAACGCCAGAAATCAAAGATCTTTTTTCCCACATGTCGCTCTTTCTGCCCTTGCTGCTCTTTGGTTTTATAGCCTTATGTGCGGTCAGTCTCGGCTTTGTCATGCTGGTTTTGCCAGGTTTTGTGATGATGATATCGCTGGTTTTTGCCTGCCTCTACCTCCTGCCATTGATGACCGATAAAAACATGGGACTGCTCAAGGCCCTGGAAAATTCCTGGAATATGGCTGTTGCTAAACCGGTTGCCGATCATGCCGTCATCACCCTTATCTATGTGTGTCTTATCTCAATAGGCGGCTC
>JASJDT010000031.1 GCA_030065655.1 Desulfocapsaceae bacterium
TCAGTGAACAGCAGTCGGAATTACGCAAAATGCAAGCTCAGGAAGAAGAAATTGCCCGGCAGAAGCAAACCATTGATAACCAGGAGAGGCAATTGCGCTACCTGCGCAGCGTGTTGCTGTCTCAGCACGAATTGTCGCAGCTCGAAATCACCTTGACCTTTTCTCCTGGCGTAATGAAAAGATTCAGGGAACGTATTCATTCATACACAATGGAGAGGAGGCGCGAGCGACTGAATGAGAGCTTGCTGGCCTACCTGGAGACATCATTCAGGCTGGGCACAGCGACGATTGAATTCGGGGAAGAACCACTGCAAAGCAAGATTGAGTATGCCCTGGTCCGGCCTCAGGGTTATATTGCCGGCACCTTGAGTCATGCAGATCTGGAATCAGCAGCATTCCAGAGTGCCTATCGGGAACTCTTCGGCAACGCCTTTGAGATCCAGAGTCTCGACGGGAGGATCATGCTTGATCTTTTGCGTCCTGGACACGGCAGCCGTATGCGTTTTGAGCAGAACTCTCTGGAATTGAGGATCAGCAATCCAGGGTTACGGATGGACGAGATGGAAGGACGAATGACGGTGATTTGTGGCCGAAATCAGGACCTCTTCCGCGTGGAGATGGACTTTGATGAGGAAATCGATGGCGAAGAAATACGCACATCAATGCGTCGTAATTGCGGCCCGGACCGTATTCACTTTCGCTCCCTTGACCCGCGTGTAGCCTGGGATCAGGAAATCGAGCTCTCCTTCGAACCGGTTGTAAATCCCAAGTTGCAGGAATATTTCGGGCCGGACGTGGAGGAATACCTTGAACGGGGTACATGGCGATCTCAAGGGCATGAAATTCAGGCAGAGCTCCGCGATATTGAACCGGAGTGAGTGAATTTAATAACAAAAAAAGCTATTTTTTTCTTCAACGGATAAGTCTATTTCTTGACAAGAGGCCTTTAATGGGTGACCCTGGTTTTTTCTCTGATCTTTGTTTTTCTGGTTTCCGAAGAGCATTTTCACCTCTCTGGTACGCCAACAATTGCTGAGACAACCCTCGCATGAATTGGTTGGGCATTCTTTATCGAAGAAAACGCATCATACAATTGTTCAGAATCCAAAGGTTTCTGTTGTAAATCTTTACGAATATCTCTTAGCCTCAAGGGCTTGTAACGTCTTTTCTTTTCCAATAATTTTTTGTACCAGACATCTCTGGTCAAATCGAGCCAAGCCTCAGCGACATTATCAAGATCGGGTCGTCCTTGATTATGATCTGGAACTGATAAGAGTTGAAGAATTTTTACTATTAAGCTTTTTCTATCCCAATCCTCATTTTTTTTCGCAACCTTATCATAGTAAGTGAGGATTTTCTTCATCTCGTACAAAGCACGCTGTTTTTTTCTCGGTAGTATCTCTATCTCAGTGGCCAATAGCTGATTCAAAAATCGTTCTATAAGCTGTGATGCAGCAGCGTCCATTTTGCGATTTTCGACACTAATGTCGAGCTCTTTTCTTAAACGTTGGGCAATTTCTACGAGACCTGTCATCGGTTTTGCCGTCAAACTATCCAAGTACACCCACTTCGGTGCACCACGATCAACTCCCCCAATGGCGAAAAATGCCCATGGACGTTTTGATTTGATTAAACTTACAGATGACAACACTTTAGCTTTTGATCGTTTAAGTTGATTGTAAACTTCTATAGGAACAATGCCGTGCTCTGAATTGATTAGATCTTTGACTGGCTGAAAAGCATCCTGAATACCATCCCAGCTCTTTCCTACCCTGTCCAGTTCCTCAAGTTTATGGATCATCTCATCAACAGTTGAAGGCTCTGAATCATTTAGTTCCTCAGGTATAAGATTTTCAGGTAAATTAATATTTGAACCCAAAATATCTTTTACCTCTTGGTGCCGTCTAAAAAATTTCTTATCAGTATTTAATGAAAAGGCATCGCTATCTTCAGGCCACCAAACCTCGATTTCATTATGAGGACTGTTCATCCTGTCTACACGACCTACTCTTTGCTCTGCAATTCGAATAACACTAGGCATATCTAATAAAACCACACAAGAAGCTTGCTGCAGGTTTAATCCTTCGGACATTGCATCGGAGCAAAGGCCAATAATCCCTTCAGCGTTTGAACCCAAAGCAAAGAGCTTATTTACTTCTTCCTTATTCTTTACTAATGAACCTGTGGCAATAATTGACCGGACATCAGCACTAATACTTTCAACACACTTTTTAATTACCTCAAGACTAATAAGACAACTGTCGAATGCTAATAAAAGACGGTGATTGCGCATAAGTTCTATCAACTTTGAAGCTTTGACAGAATCACGCCGGTCACTAATTTTGTAGGTTAGCTCTAAAATGGAATTATAAATTGCCAGTTCTTCGTCTACTACTTTCTTGTGTTCATCGCTCTCTCGCAGCCAAACCGGTAATTTCGCAATTAATTGACTTTCAGGTATGTTTCCAGCAATTTCCTTAAGACTCCCCAACACATTTCCAGTATCATTCACCTTAACCCGATCAACAAGTCCAAACCTATCACATGCCGCCTGGGTTCCAAGAAGATGTTCGACCAAAGCAGCTTTTGAAGAGCGCAGTCTTGATGTTATTTGATACGCTGCTAATCCTTTTGCTCCATGAAGTCTACCCCTGATATATCGTTCTTCTTTAATTTGACCTAGAAATCCTTTAGGAATATCAATTCCTGTTTGTAAATTTACCAATCCTCTCAACTCACTCGATAATTCTCTAATTTTTTTTGCTAAATCCTGGTCCTGTAAAGTTTCCCCTGTTTTGTATGTTTTCGGTATGTGAACAGGGTATCTACACTTTTTTCCTTCGTCATCACAAAATTTTTCAGGACATTCATCAACCTGAGAGTTCAAAATAGCCTTCGTCCTTCTCAGGGTGAACCGCTGAACTTCTTGCTGTAGCGATCTGCTTTCCTCGGCAGTCGTTACAAATTGTCGATTACTTGAGCGCATTCGCTTTTCTAAGCGATCAAAGAGAGCCAAGGCAGAATCTTCAAGATTATCAGCTCCAAGAATATCGACAATCCTCAGCAAATCTCTCACACCTTTATTAATTGGAGTGGCAGTGAACATAACAACAACGTCTGCCATATTTCCAAAAAGGCTTTGTGTTCTTGATGATTTATGATTTAAGAAATTATGAGCTTCATCAATGGCAAGTGATTGTGCTCTTCGAATTGTATTTATAGCATCTTTGGATTTAACCGATTCACTTCTACTTAAGATTCCGTGGGATAATGTAGAAAGTGGCAACCCGCATTCAACAGCTTCTCTCTGCCAAGCTTCTTCAACGAATTTCGGTGGAGAAACAAGAACAGTTACATCTTTTCGAACCCTTCCGGTACTCCAAATTCTATCCATTACAGAGCGCAAAAGATGAGCTCCCATCATGGTTTTCCCCGAACCGGTTGCATCTGCGACTAAAACGCTGCCCACATTTTCTACCATCCACAACGCCTGGGCTATTCCAGCTTTTTGGGATGGCCACAAATGTTTGCCACTGCTCACATAATCATTTCTAATATATTTAAGAGCCCAATCTCCAACCAGCAATTCTGCACAAGCCCGAGCAAGAGCGTCCTCCCAAGAGACAACCTTTAATAATCTCTCAAGAAGTTGCAATAGTTCTTCATTGTAATCCTCACCAAGTTCCCAATAGTTATTGGCGATTAGCAAAGCTTCTCTATATCTGACCTTATCTTTTGCGACTTCAAAACGGACATTTGCCTCAATCTGGCTGCGCTGCCCTGTAAATGAAAAATTGCTTGACCCCATCGTGATGGCAGTATCAGAAACATACATCTTAGCGTGGAGTTTCTTATTTCTGTCAGGAATATATCGACACTCAATTCTATCTCTTCTGATCATATCAAGAAAGAGGATAATTTTGTGGCATAACCTTAGCGAAATTCCAACCTCAAGCCAATAATCAATTACTTCTTGGGGAAAAGTGGATGACGTTAAACTATAGTTTTTTCTAAGTGCTGGTGTCGGCTCACTCCCAAGAAGAATGGAGATTTTCTCAGGACGCTCAACTGGTAAGTCTGCGATAAAATCGATCAGGTAATCAAGAGAAGTAAATCCGGTAATGATAAGAGGTTGTTTGGAATTTTTTAGGTCTGCACGTACGACCGTTTCAACGCGATTCCGATGAAAATTATAGGGGAAACGACTGCAATCAGGCCAATTTTTAATGTCTCGGATTTTCGCTGAACGTTCGACCTGTTTATCAAACAAACCTAATGGAGTACCAAAGATCACTAGCTTTCTCCCCATTACATTTTTCAGTCAACCGGGTCAACTCTGATGTCTCCTTTCAACGCGATTGGCTAATTTCTTCAGTATCTTCAAGTAAGCGGGGTCAGAGTAAAACTATCTCAAATTTGAGTGCAATTATTTGTTCCACATCTTTAAATTAAGATTGAATGTTATAATCTTACCTACAACATTGTTAGGACATACGTCAAGAAACAATAAATTGATAATGTGTCGAAAAAGGCGGGAGTTAGCTTCTTTTCTTGAGAGGAGAGTCTAGCTGTTTGGTAACTAGATGTGATTGGAGATTTTAGCTGAAAACAAAAAAGCACCACCAGTCGAAACTGGAGGTGCTTTGAAGACACTCATAAAACTGCTGGTCGGGATGAGAGGATTTGAACCTCCGGCCCCCTGAACCCCATTCAGGTGCGCTACCAGGCTGCGCTACATCCCGACCTGTGCATGCTTATCTACCACTCTACCTGGCTACTGTCAATGTCAAGTGGTTGTATCCTACTTTTTTTGTTCAAGTTGTTGATAAAGCTGCTTCAACTCTATCTTAATCTCTTCCAGACGTTTGGTGGTGCTGGTGCGTTTTAACGGTTTATTCGGTTTTGTTTGGGCAGCTTCAAGCTCCTGGTCACTTTCCAACAGCTTGCGGGCCCCAGCAATGGTGAAGCCTTTGCCGTGAAGCAGCCTTTTTATCTTCAAAATGAGCAGCACATCCTCCCGGCGGTAGAGCCGCTGATTGGATTTGGCCCGTTTGGGCGTGATCTGCTCGAATTCCGATTCCCAGTAGCGAATGACGTAAGGAGCCACATCGGCCAGTTTGCTCACCTCACCGATTTTAAAGTATCGTTTGTCGGGAACGTTGAAGCTCATGCACTCCTGGGCTGGGACTCTGGTTTATTCGTTAACTCGCTCGCGCAATTTTTTACTTGGTTTAAAACTTACCATTTGGCGCTTTTTAATCAAGATAGATTCGCCCGTGCGTGGATTTCTGCCGTTACGCGGATTTTTGTCGCGCAAAGTGAAGGTACCGAAATGAACGATTTTGATAGGTTCACCGTTGGTGAGTGTACTTTTCATCGAGTCGAAAAACGCGTCAACTATATCTGAGCAGGTTGTGCGGGCTAAACCCAACTGATCCGCCACTGCATCTGCAAGATCCTTTCTGGTAAGATTACTTTTTGCCATTGTTTTTACTATGCCTCACGAAATTGGCCGCCAAATTTATCGGTGAGCATGCTCACGATTTTGCTATGGGCCTTTTCTACATTTTTCTCGGTTAGTGTTTTGGTCGGTGAGCGGTAGGTGATGGAAAGCGCCACGCTCTTATAGCCCTCCGGTATTTTACCACCCTTGAAAATATCAAAAATTTCGCTGTACTCAATCAACTTTTCTCTGCTTTCCCGAACGCTGGCCAAAAGTTCCCCTGCCGAGACATTGTCCGGGACGACCAGAGCAATGTCACGCTTTACTGATGGATAAACAGGTAGCGAGGTGAATGCTTTCGGTGCTGCGGTAAGCGTACAGAGAAGATCAAAATCGATATCGAAGAAGTACACTTCCTGTTTGATACCGAAATTTTTTACCACATTTGCGTCAACTTTGCCAAGATATCCTATAACTTTTTTATCGGCTTCAAGTGCTAAAAACTGGCCCGTGTCAACGAACACTTCTTTTTCTTCTGGAACAGTAAAAGATATTGGATTGACTGAGCCAACCATGCCAATACGCAAGGCTTCAAGCAGATACTCAAGGCATCCCTTTACATCCAGGATGTCACAATTCTGCTGTTTGAAGAACAGCGGATGACTGTCGCCGTAGAGGTTGCCGCTCAATACTCCGGCAAGCCGGGTGGCCTCTTTGGGCTGCTGATTCTCACCAGTGGGCAGGAAAATCTGACCGGTCTCGAAAAGTTTGACGCTGGTTTTTTGGAAGCTGATATTACGTTTGACGTTTTCGAGAAGACCTGGCAGCAGCATGGTACGCATCACCGATTGGTCTTCACTGAGCGGATTAAGCAAACGCACCTGTTCACGGCGCGAATCGTTTTCCGGCAGCCCCATCATATCCAAATGGTTGGGCGTGGAAAAGCTGTAGTTGATCGCCTCGGAAAAGCCGATGCGGGTCAGCAGATCGGCGGTACGCAGACGCATCTGCCGTACCGGATCCTGGTCGGGATAGCTGAGCCTTACTTCCGGCAGGGCAATAGGAATATTGTCATAGCCATAGAGCCTGGCGATCTCTTCAACCAGGTCGGCTTCACGCTCAAGATCCATCCTGAAAGAGGGAGGAGTAATGATCAGAACATCATCATCCTCGGTGGCGCAATCTATTTGAATTGACTCCAACAGCTCCTGCATCTGGTCGCGAGAAAGTTCGAGACCGTTGAGTTCATTACACCGGGATACATGCAGCTTAATGGCTGTAGGCTTGTTACGGCCTGGGAAAACATCGACACCTTCACCTTCTTTACAGCTGCCTCCAGCCAGTTCGCAGAGAAGCTCTACCGCCCGGTTCATGGCGGTGACCGTATTGCCCGGATCAACACCTCGCTCGAAGCGGTAAGAGGCATCGGTTGAGAGATTAAGCTTTCTGGCGGTACGCCGGATAGAAACATCATTGAAGCAGGCTGACTCAAGAAGAATATTGGTGGTTTTTTCGCTTACCTCAGAGTTCATGCCACCCATCACGCCGCCGACAGCCACGGGCTGTTCCCCGTCGCAGATCATCAGCATCTGTGAATCAAGCTTGCGCTCTTTTTCATCAAGGGTGGTGAAGGTGAGTTCGTCTTCGCGAGGCGTGCGGACCACAATTTTGCCACCGGCAAGATTGTCGAAATCGAAGGCGTGGAGTGGTTGGCCGTATTCCATCATCACGAAGTTGGTTATATCGACAACATTGTTGATCGGGCGTAAGCCTACAGAGAGCAGACGCTGTTGCAGCCACCACGGCGATTTCTTGATCTCCACACCGGTGATAAGACGGCCGGCATAGCGGGGACAGAGATCGGGGTTTTCAATCTCCACAGAGAAAGCTGTGCTTGTTGTGGTTATTTCGCCATTCTCCACAGGCAGCTTAAGTGGTGCTTTTCTGAATCCTGCGATTTCGCGGGCTATACCAATAACAGAAGCACAATCAGCCCGGTTTGGGGTGAGATCCACCTCGATCTGGGTATCCTTCATGCCCATGGCGCTGATGAATTGCGCACCATGTTTCAGATTTTCGGGCAGTTCCATAATGCCATCAGACTCCTCACTCAATCCCAGTTCCTTCTCGGAGCAGAGCATGCCGTTAGAGACTACGCCGCGGACCTTGGATTTCTTGATCTTCAACCCTCCAGGCAGGGAGGTGCCGGGTAGCGCGATGGGGGTGAGCAGGCCGTCGCGCGCATTAGGCGCACCGCAGACGATCTCATATTCATCTTCGCCTACGATTACCTGGCAGACCTGCAGTTTGTCGGCATCAGGATGGGGAGCAGCCTTGAGGATCTTGGCAATCCTAATGGGGGCTAGTTCCTCATACAAAGGAATCGCCGCTTCGACCTCAAGGCCCAGCATGGTGAGTTTGTCGGTCAACTCCGTAACTGAAAGGCCGTTAATATCTACATAGCTTTGCAACCAGTCGGTGGTGAACTTCATAGTTAACTCTTTTCGTTGAACGAACGGATGTTAGAATTGGGAGAGAAAACGCAGATCGTTTTCGTAATACAGACGAATATCATCGATGCCGTATTTCAGCATGGCAATGCGCTCAACGCCAAGGCCAAAGGCAAAGCCGCTGTATTCTTCCGGATCATAGCCAACCATTTTAAATACTTCCGGGTCAATCATGCCGCAGCCTAAGATTTCCAGCCAGCCGGTATATTTACATACCCTGCAGCCTTCGCCTTTGCAGATAACACAGGCGATATCGACCTCGGCACTGGGCTCGGTGAACGGGAAGAAGCTCGGTCGGAAGCGCAGGGCCAGATCTTCCTCGAAGACTTTCTGGGTAAAAACGGTGAGTACGCCCTTGAGATCGGCAAAGGAAACCTTTTTGTCAACGAGAAACCCTTCAACCTGATGAAACATCGGCGTATGGGTGATATCCGAATCACAACGGTAAACCTTACCGGGAGCAATGACCCGTAGAGGCGGATCCTGCTTTTCCATGATCCTCGCCTGCATGTTGGAGGTGTGGGTACGCAGCAGGATCGACTCGCTAATATAGAAGGTGTCGTGCATATCCCTGGCCGGATGATGCTCGGGGATATTGAGAGCGGCGAAATTGTAATGATCCGTCTCCACATCCGGTCCCTCGGCGATGGCAAATCCCATATTTTCGAAAACCTGGCACACCTCGTTCATGATCTGGGTGACCGGGTGGAGGCGTCCCAAAGCAGGTCTGCGTCCGGGCAGGGTGAGATCAATGTCACCGGTTTCTCCCTTGGCTCCAGTCTGGTCGAGATTGAGTTTTTTCTCTTCAAAGAGAGATTCGATTTCCTGCTTTATGGTATTGGCCAGCTGGCCGACCCGGGGCCTGTCCTCCTTGGCGACATTGCCTAGATTGCGCATAATCGTGGAGAATTTGCCCTTACGGCCGAGGTATTCGATACGAAAATCCTCGAGCTGGCTATTGTCCTGCAGAGTTGCCAGGGTCTCCTTGGCTCTTTTTTCCAGCTGTTGTAGCTCTTGCTCCATGGCGTTTTGAATAAAGTTATGGGCTCAGAAAAACACATGCCGGTTACGATATGTCAATCATAACCGGCATGTGCAAAGACTACACTGTAGGGTTGACAATCAACCGTTCGCTTTCGCTGCTACTTTGACAACTTCGGCAAAAGCTGAAGGATCGAGAACGGCCATGTTGGCCAGAACCTTACGATCCAGTTCTACACCGGCTTTTTTCAGACCACCGATAAAGGTGGAGTAGTTCATGCCATTCATCCTGGCACCGGCGTTGATGCGGGCAATCCATAAACGACGAAAATCGCGTTTTTTGGTTCTTCTATCTCTATAGGCATAACAGAGGGCGCGATCAACAGCCTCGGTGGCAGTTCTAAAGAGTCTGCTGCGGCCTCCTCTGTATCCTTTGGCTAATTTAAGTACCCTGTTTCTTCTACGGCGGGCTTTGAAACCCCGGGTGACACGTGACATTGTGATGCTCCTTTCGTAATCCAGTAATTCGGTACACTTCTTAAGGGGTACCGTTCCTCATGGTCAAACCGCCTATTCTGGTAAGGCGTTCGACTTCTGTTTAAAGATACGGCAACATTCTCTTGAGAGCTTTGGCGTTGGTTTCGTCAACGATTTCACTCTGCCGGAAGTTGCGTTTCCGTTTTGTAGATTTCTTGGTCAGGATATGACTGCTGAAGGCTTTGTTCCTCTTGATCTTTCCTGATCCTGTTGCTTTGAAGCGCTTGGCAGCACCTCTGTTAGTTTTCATTTTTGGCATGATTGCGCTCCTTGCTACTAAACCCAAGACTCGGCGGCAGAAGCTGCCTAGCCGGCTTGTTTATGTTGAGTTAGGATGTTTTCGGGCCGACAAACATAACCATCTGTTTGCCTTCCATTTTGGGAGGAGAAAGAATCGTAGCATCTTCTTCCAGCTCCTCGGCAATTTTCTGCATCGCTTCCATGCCGATGGATTGTGAATAGACAATCTCCCGGCCGCGGAAACGCATGGTAATTTTCACTTTGTTCTTTTGAGCGAGGAACTTCTTGATATTTTTGATCTTGAAATTGAGATCGTGTTCCTCGGTCTTCGGTCGAAACTTGATTTCCTTGGTGTCGACCGTCGTTTGCTTCTTCTTGGCTTCCTGCTGCTTCTTCTTCTGTTCGTAGCGGAATTTGTCGTAGTTCATGATGCGGCAAACCGGCGGATTGGCGTTCGCCGATACTTCCACTAGATCAAATCCCTCGTCGTAAGCTCTCTCCAGCGCATCTTTAGCTGTAAAGATGCCGAGCTGTTCCCCGTCCGCGCCGATCAGTCTGACCCGTTCGTGACGGATATTTTCGTTGATTACCGCTTTTTCCTCTCTTTGGGCTGGAGCTTGTCTACCTCGTCTGTTAATAACGATTCCTCCTCTTCTACGAACTTAATAATCGCGTGCCGTTACCTTTTGTGGTGAGGTACTGGACGTTTGGCTCAGTCTCCACGTCCTTCCTGGCACTCCTTATGAACCATGTCAATAAATTCAGCAACCGGCATGGCGGGCAGATTTTTGCCGTCACGCAGGCGCACTGTTACGGTGCCATCAGCTTTTTCCTGATCACCAATGATGAGCATATAGGGAATTTTGGCAACCTGGGCTTCTCTAATCTTATAATTCAATTTTTCGTTTCGCAAATCTTTTTCTATGCGAATACCAGCCTTGCGCAGCTGTTCGAAGACCTGCTCACCGTACTCAGCCTGATCATCGGTAATATTGAGCAAACGGGCCTGAATCGGGGCGAACCAGAGTGGAAATACACCTGCATAGTGTTCGATGAGTACACCAATGAAGCGCTCGAGCGAGCCCATAAGAGCCCGATGGATCATGATCGGCTGGTGCTCCTGGTTATCTGAGCCGATGTAGCTTACCTCGAATCGGTCGGGCAGGTTAAAATCTACCTGGATGGTGGAGCATTGCCATGATCTGCCCAGCTGATCCTTGATTTTTATATCTATCTTCGGTCCGTAAAACACGCCCTCACCGGGATCGATTTCATAGCCGAGGCCTTTTTTCTCAAGAGCCTGTTTGAGTGCTTCTGTGGATTTTTCCCAGTTATCATCACTGCCCACATATTTCTCCGGGCGGGTGGAGAGATAGATGTCGTATTCGCTGAATCCGAAGGTCTGCAGAATATGTAAGTTGAGATTGAGAATGTTTAAAACTTCTTCCTCGAGCTGATCAGGACGGCAGAAGATATGGGCATCGTCCTGGGTGAAGCCGCGTACCCGAAGGAGTCCATGCAGGGCGCCGGCCCGTTCATAGCGGTAAACAGTGCCAAGTTCAGCCCAACGCAGAGGAAATTCGCGGTAGCTCCTTCTCGTGGAGTTGTACACGCCGATATGGAAAGGGCAGTTCATCGGTTTGAGCTGGTACTTGACCTCGTCGATGGCCATGGGTGAATACATGTTCTCGCTGTAGAAATCCAGATGACCAGAGGTCTTCCAGAGATCCTGTCTGGCTATGTGAGGAGTGTAGAGGAGCTCATATCCGTGCCGGTAATGCTCATCCTTCCAGTAATCCTCGATGAGACGTCGAAGCTGAGCGCCTTTTGGCTGCCAGAGAATAAGGCCAGGGCCAATCTGGTCCTGGATGGTGAAAAGCTCAAGTTCCTTACCAAGCTTGCGGTGATCACGTTTCTTAGCCTCTTCCAGAGCGTTGAGATATTTTTTCAGCGCTTTTTTATCGTAGAAGGCGGTGCCATAGATACGCTGGAGCACATCGTTCTTCTCATCACCACGCCAGTAAGCTCCGGCCACGCGCAGCAGTTTGAAAGCCTGGATAGGGGTGGTATCAGGTAAATGCGGACCCCTGCAGATATCGATAAAATCATCGACCTGGTAGGTGGAAACCTTTTCCTCACCGATATCTTCGATTATCTCGACCTTGTATTTTTCACCTTCCTTGGCAAAGATCTCTTTGGCTTCGCTGGCGTCAATTTCGCTGCGGACAAATGCGGCCCTGGTCTGGACGATTTCCAGCATTCTTTTCTCGATTGCTTCGAAATCGTCGGGGCTGAAGGGTTCTTCTCTCAGGAAGTCATAGTAGAAGCCGTTTTCAATAGCTGGTCCGATGGCAACTTTGACGTCGCTGCCGAAAATGTCGCGTACGGCTTTGGCCATGATGTGGGCGGTGCTGTGGCGCAGGACATCCAAGCCTTCTTCGGAATCCTTGGTGATCGGCTCAATAACGGTATCAGTCTGCAGCGGGGTGTTAAGATCCACAACGGTACCATTGACAAAGGCAGCAACGATCTGCTTCCTCTGTTTGTTGGATACCAGATTTCCCAGGGCATCCTTTAGTGGGGATGCTGAGGGAAGCCGTGTTTCTTCTCCACTGGGGAGTGATACTGTTATTTCAGACATGGTTTTTTCTATATAAAAACAAAGGCCAAAGAGTTGATTCTCACTACGGGAATCAGTCCTTCAGCCTTCTATCTGGTAGGCGCGGGCGGGATTGAACCGCCGACATCCACCACGTCAAGGTGGCGCTCTCCCACTGAGCTACGCGCCTGCAATTGCTCATTGTGTACCATATGTCGCAGGTGTGACATAGTGAGTCGTAAACCTGATTCAATTACCAATAATCACAATCTGTGTCAAGCTAAATTCAGTTGATTTTGTTAAAATTATGACCTGAAAATCATATTGCAAGACCCCGCCCTTCAATAGCTCGGGCCAGGGTATATTTGTCCGCGTATTTGATGTCCATGCCCATGGGGATGCCATAGGCGAGCCTGGTAACGCGGACCTTGCTGTTCTGCAGTTTATCCAGGAGATAGGAAGCTGTGGCTTCTCCCGGTACTGTAGAACTGGTGGCAATGAGCAGCTCTTTAACCACACCGTTGTTGACCCGGTTGAGAAGCTCCCGGATTTTGATTTCCTCCGGGCCGATCCCATCGATGGGGGAAAGAACACCATGAAGGATATGATATTGTCCCCGAAAGACTCCGGTTTTTTCAATTGCAATGAGATCGCCTGGTTGTTCCACTACACAAACAAGTTCAGCTGTACGCCTACTGTCTCCGCAGATAGCGCAGGGGTCGTTTTCGGAAAAGGCAAAACAGCTTGAGCAAAGGTTTATAGAGCTGTGGAGATGGGCCAGGGCGGCGGAGAGTTCCTGAGCTTCACCGGGTGAGTTTCGCAGAACGTGGAGCGCAAGTCTGCTAGCGGTTTTTTTGCCAATGCCGGGAAGCCTGGCAAAACTGTCAATGAGTCTCTCCAGGGCAGGGGGGACAAGCTGCATGGTCATCCACCCTAGAACAAATTACTTAAACCGGGAATATTGAGTCCACCGGTAAGCTGCTGCATTTCTTGCTTGCCAAGTTCCTTGGCCTTCTTTAATCCGTCATTGGTGGCAGCAACGATGAGATCCTGAAGCATTTCTTTTTCTTCTGAGCTAAGAAGCGCGTCTTCAATGGCTACGGCCAGGACATCGCCACGGCCATTGACGGTAACATTGACCATGCCGCCACCGGCACTACCGGTGATAGTTTTGTTGGCAAGTTGTTCTTGAATTTCGGCAATCTTGGCCTGCATCTGCTGGGCCTGTTGCATAATACTGTTGAGGTCCATAAAATTCTCGTTTTCTAGCTGTTGCTCTTCTAGCTATTGTTTAGGTTTTGCATACTATCTGCTCCGTGGGCCAATACGAATATCACCGACCTGGCCGTTGAATATTTCCACGGTCATCTGAACCAGAGGATTCTGAACAAGTTGTTGCCTCTGGAGATGCGGATTTTCTTCATCCCCGTTGTCATCGCCATTGCTTGTCATATCCGGCAGTATAAACCGTACACTGAGATCTTTTTGGAAAAAATCAAGCACAAATGTGGTCAGTAATTTGCGGTTCTCCTTGTTGCGCAGAAGGGTGCAGGTAACTGGATCATTGTAGTGCAGGTGCAATTCGCCATCCTTCTCTCTGGCCGTTTCGGCAAGTTGAAGATCCTTAGCCATCCACACCTTGCGATCTTTTACATACTCTATAAAATCATCCCAGTCGCGGCGTACATCATGAGTGTGCGGATGGGGGGCTATAACTGGAGGGCTCTCCATTTTATCTTCTTTTTCAGCATCCGGCGGAGCAAGGTCATCTGCTCCTGCAGTTTCCGCAAAGGGTTCCGTCGATGCCAGAGGCGGTTCATCTGCATCCTCAGGCGGAGGCAATTCCTCTACCTGGTCATTCGCTTTAGGGATTTGCGGTTCCTCGTAAAGTTCAGCCTCGGGTTTTTTTTTTGCTACTGTTGCTGATGGCTGTCCGGAACCCATTTCTGCTGGAGTACTCGTCGGTTTTTTCTCAGCAGTCTCAGCAGTTTCAGCTGTTACGGCTGCCGAAGAGGTATCTCCCTGGAGAAGGGAAGTAACTTGGCCTAAAAGTTCGGAGACCGGAACGACGCTGCCGGCCTCAATTATTTTGAGAAAGGCAGTTTCCAGGGCTATACGGGGCTGGCTGGTGTAGCGCAGTTCTTCCGTTGCCTTCATCATTAAGCTTAGCTTAAGATGCAGCGTCTCAAAATTGAAAGCTCCACCGATTTCCTGGAGCTGGGTTATTTCTTCTGCGGGTAGGTCAATGAGTTCGCCGCAGTCTGGCATCTTTATGAGGAGGAGGTTACGCATACACTCGAGGAGATCGGAGGTGAAGCGTTTGAGATCGATACCGTATTCAAAAGCACCTTCAAGTGTTTTAAGAGCAGTGGCACGATCTCCTTCCAGGAGTGCTTTGGTAATGGTTAAAATGATATCCCTGTCGGTGAGGCCAAGTACCTCGATGACATCTTTGTGGCTTATGGTAGTGTCGCCATAGGCAAACATCTGGTCGAGCAGACTGATGCCGTCACGCACTGAACCGCCTGCTTCCCTGACGATGAGGGAAAGGGCGGCAGGCTCGATGGTTATATTTTCTGCCTGAGCAATTTTTTCAAAATGTGTTGTCAGCTCGACTGCTGGTACCCTTTTTAATTCATAACGCTGACAACGAGAAAGAATGGTGATCGGAATTTTGTGCAGTTCCGTGGTCGCGAACATGAAATACACATGGGCTGGCGGTTCTTCCAAGGTTTTGAGGAGAGCATTGAATGCTTCGGTGGTGAGCATGTGCACTTCATCGATAATGATGATCTTGTATTTGGAGGAGGTGGGCAGAAAACGAATTTTTTCCTTTAACTCACGTATTTCTTGAATCCCTCTATTGGAAGCACCATCTATTTCATGAAGGTCCAGGCTTTGCCCTTTGGTAATCTGGCTGCAGGATGAGCACTCATTACAGGGTTTGCTGTCGGTATCAGCCTCGCAGTTAATAGCTTTGGCCATAATTCTGGCGAGGGTGGTTTTACCAACCCCTCTTACCCCGGAAAAAAGGATAGCATGGGCAATACGCTGATGCAGCAAACTGTTTTGCAGAGTTTTGACCACCGGTGCCTGGCCGACCACTTCAGCAAAGATCTGCGGGCGATATTTACGGGCGAGTACCAAGTAGGACATATTTCACCATAGCTCAACAATCTTCGATTAACCAGACGGGGCGAAGATTATGTGTTTTGGGTTAATTCAGAGCGGAACCTGAGTATCCGGAAGGTACACGATGCGGAGGTAAGTCGGCAACAAAAAATGATAGCCGGGCTACCCTGCAGCACACAAAGAGGTTCACTACCGTTGCTTCCTTCCGGACCTGGCGGGGTTCGTGATTCTTTGTTGCACAGGACCCGGCTATCACACCAGAGTCTTGTTGAAAAATGAGGCAGGCAGCTAATGTACTCTGATTGCCTCCTCATTTGAACCGTCTTGTATATACCTTATTTATAGCATCGTCAAGCGGTTTCGTAAATGAGTTTGTTGCAACCTTGCCAACCCGGCAGCATAGCTTGCAGGATGGTGTACTACTTCTATTTCACAAGAATGCCAAACTGCTGCACCAGAATGCAAACAGCCTGAAACGGCATGTAGTTTCAGGCTACAACAAAAAAACAGAAAAAACTGGCGGAGAGGGTGAGATTCGAACTCACGGTACTCTCGTACACACGCGTTCCAGGCGTGCACCTTAAGCCACTCGGTCACCTCTCCT
>JASJDT010000049.1 GCA_030065655.1 Desulfocapsaceae bacterium
CCAAAAATGAAATGTGTCTGTGCCGATCTGGCTGCTCAACACTTTGATCAGTAAACCGGTATCTTCGCCAGAACGTTATACGGCAACAATGAGTTAATGTCATCAGGATTCTACCAACACGTTACTTTATTGTCCACTACAAGCCTTCAAACGTAGAATAATTCGATAATTTCCTTGATAATGTACATATTTTGGTCTTAAAAGTACCATAACTCTTATGAGGGGAGTGGTGGCGCGATATTTATATGTGATAAAAAAAATCAGCTACATTAGGTTAACCATCCATTTTATAATTGCTGCATATGGTTAAAAACAATTCCAGATTTATTGCCATTACCACCCTCGTCCAGCTAGGTAAAAAAGCCACACCTCTGCCTGTGCTTTTCCAACGGATATGCACGCGCTATCACATTGACGGCAACGATCGCGCTCTTGCCATGAACCTCATCTACGGCGTTCTCAGGCAACATCAGTATCTTGATTTGATTATCAGCAAACTAAGCCGTACCCCTTTGAAAAAGATGCACCCCGTTGTTCACCAAGGGCTCGCCGTCGGTTTATACCAAATCCTTTTTCTTGACCGCATCCCCGATTCCGCCGCCGTCAATGAGACTGTCAAGGCGATACGAGAAGCCAGACTACCCAAGCGGTTGCATGGTTTTGTCAATGGCGTTCTCAGAGAGAGTATCAGACAACGGGAGCAACTTCACCGTGTAGATGAGATGGCCGGAAACCAACCGCCGGTGCTCAATCATCCTGACTGGCTGACTTCACGATGGAGCAACAATTTCGGGTATGAGACAATGGTGAAGATCTGTCACCATAATAATCGGCAACAACCATTGACCCTGCGGCTCAACTCCCTTGAACTCAACAGAAATCAATACCTTGAGCTTTGTGCCGAGAAAAAAATTGACGCAAGACCCTGCCGCTTTGCCCCTCAGGGTATTATCCTGCCAGACTATCAGGGCCCTATTTCAGTTCTCCCTGGTTATGGTAAAGGTTGGTTTCAGGTGCAGGGCGAAGCAGCACAACTGGTCACCCTTCTTCTCCAGCCTTTTCGCCAATCTGGTCAATACCTTGATGGTTGCGCCGGATTAGGCGGGAAGACCGGACACCTGCTGGAGCTTTTAGCACCCTTCAAAGCTCACCTCACTGCAATTGAACCAGAATCACACCGACAGGAGGGACTGGCGAGAACCCATGACATAGCTATAGATGATGGCAGGTTGACTCTTTATAAAGAAAGCCTTCAGAAATACTCTACCCATTCCACCATACTTTTTGACGGTATCCTGCTTGATGTGCCCTGCAGTGGGACAGGAGTTATCGGTCGACAACCCGATATCCGCTGGCACCGTAATTCAAAAGATATCGCTAACTATGCCTCGTTACAGCGCCAACTTCTGAGGACTGGCGAAAAACTGCTCAAACCGGGGGGAACCATAGTTTATGCTACCTGTTCGCTTGAACCCGAAGAAAATATCGATATCATCAATGATTTTCTCTCAACTGTTCCCCACTTTGTTCTGGAGGATTGCACTGCTTTTCTTCCCGACTCAGCTGCGTCCTTGATAAAACATGGCTGCTTTCAGCCACTCCCTACCGATGGACTAGATGGCTTTTTTGGGGCACGGCTTGTCCGTAACCCGGCAAGTGATTAGCATGTCCGAAAGAAATATGATGACAGTAAAATCAAACCTGTAGTAGACTCGGCAGGGTAATTCGACCAGGCAAGCGAGTGTTCAAGCTTTGAAAACGCTTATCACTTTTTCGGCGAGGTTGGCCAAAGTTTTTTAGCAATAGGCAGATTGCGTCTTACAGTTAGCAAACGGTTAAAAGTTTAAGCTGCAGAGATTTCTTTGACCGATAGTAAAGAGAATCAACCACTCGCAAAGTTTCCTTGGGAAACCAATCTGAAACCACAGAACACGGATATCAATATGGCAGAAATACGCAGCACACTGGATATGGTCATGGAAAGAGCCGCTAAAATTGCCGCTGAAGCAGACGATAAGCTTGACGAAGAAAGCAGTACTCATCAGGGCATGCGGCTGGCCGCTGAATACCTAAGAAACGGGGACAGCGATCTGCAGACTATTCTTCAGGCCCAAAAAAAAGAAGAACAACCGGCAATCCTCAAAGGAATGGTCGATACTTTGCTGCGCAACATCGTTCTCCCCCGAGATGAGATGCTTTTGGAAAACAGTGGAAAGGCGCTCCGGGCGGTTTCGAGCTTGGCCACGCCTGAAATAAGCTCAACCTGCGCAGAACTCGAGCAACTCCTTAACCAATATAGTCAGCATAAAGACCAAATGGTTCAGCAGCTCGAAGATGCAATCCGCCAGCAACTCGAACAGCATCTTGCCCAACAGGGAGCCAAACTCAGCGATGATGTGGCGATCAATCCGGCAATGCATCCGAAATATCAGGAAGAGTTGGATAAAATGCTCACCGACTTGAACGGCCAGTACAATGAGGCCCTCGACCAGCGCAAGAATCTGATCAAGCAAAATCTGGTTATGGTCCGCTGAGTTTGGTGGAGTTATGGAGTATGTATCTCGCCTGAACAGACTACGCCAGAGCCTTGCCGCCAGGAAAATCGATGCGTTGCTGGTAAGCCAGCCGGAAAATCGACGCTACCTGAGTGGTTATACTGCTTGTGATCATGGCATTGCCGAAACCTCCGGTCTGTTGCTTATCCCGCGGCAGGGAACACCATACCTCCTCACTGACTTCAGGTTCAGGGAGCAGGCCGATAACGATACCGAGCACTTCGAAATCCTTCTCTACCCCAAAGGTGTCCTGCCACTGTTGCGTAAGCTCTGCTACGACCTTGACATCAACAGGCTGGGTTTTGAAAGCCACTATACCCTCCATTCCACGGCCGAAAAACTTCAGGAATTAGGAAAACGTCTGAGTGTAGAAGTATTACCACTCAGCGGGATTGTCGAGCGTTTAAGGGTCATTAAAGACGAGAACGAGTTAGCCTTGATACGCCGATCGGTTCAACTGAACGAAAAGGTTTTTCAAGAGGTTTTCGCTTCGCTCGATGACAAGGCAACTGAAGTCGATATAGCACTTGAAATCGCTACCAGGATGAGGAAAGCAGGAGCGGAAAGTGAAAGCTTTGAGACCATCGTCGCCGCCGGTGCGGCAAGCTCTCTCCCCCATTCTGTACCAGGGTCCGGAAAACTCATTGCTGACGGCCCACTGCTTATCGACATGGGACTTATTCTAGACGGATATTGCTCTGACATGACCAGGTCATTTTGCCTGGGACGGGCGAATGAGGATTACCGGAAAATCCACCGACTGGTCCGGCAAGCCATGCTTCAGGGAATTGATGCCGTAAAGGCCGGCGTCACCTGCAGGGAGGTTGACCAGGCTGCCCGCAGAGTTATTGAAGATGCAGGCTACGGCAAATATTTTGGTCACGCCCTTGGCCATGGTGTGGGCTTGGCAGTACACGAAGAGCCTCGAATTTCTCCCAAAAGCAGAAGAAAACTGCGCTCTGGCATGATAATCACCATCGAGCCTGGCATTTATATACCCGGCTGGGGAGGAGTTCGCCTGGAAAATATGGTTGCCGTTACCGACGATGGTTACGAAGTGCTCAACCATGATACAACTCTGCTCGACCTTTGATGGTTTTTGCAACCCAGACTAAAGCAACCTAATCGATATTATTTAAAAACCTTAACAAATACATAGTAATATGCGCCAAATTGTTATAGATGAGCTTTCCCCAATGGAAAGAGACAATATTGATTCGTATCTCAAGCGAAATTTAAAAAAAGGTATGATGGATGGCCTCTACTGGATAGAACTACCGCAAGAACTCTTATCCAAAACCCAGCACGAACATAGCGATTGCACCCCTTTTTGCCTTGGTGTGGAAATGGAGGATAGGTGTGTTCGCTTTGAGTTGCTAGTTCGCAGTAGTACCAATCTGCATTGCGATTGTATCGCTCATGCTACTCCAAACCAGCGCCAATATGTGCTTGATTTTGTTGACAAGATGCTGGAGGAAGAAAAAATACGTTCTTAATCGCTAAATTTATAGAACAAAAGAAAATCGTGAGGCATATATTCAAGAAAAATCTCTAACCAAGATATTTGCGAGCGAAAGCACTGTGGTTATTGCTTATCTTAGAATGTGTATCTATTAAAGGATAGAAGTCATGAAAAAACTAAGCATCCTTATCACTTTATTTCTCCTTGCCGCCTGTGCTGTCAGTCCCACCGGACGAAAACAGCTTATGCTTGTTTCACCAGAACAGGCAATAACAGCATCGAAAAGCGCCTATGTCCAGACCCTGGCTCCTCTCCAAAAATCTGGAAAACTTGATGCAGACCCCCAGGCCACAGCCCGGGTGCGTCAGATCACCGGTAGGATTATAGCGCAAACCATCCAGCTCTATCCGCATACGCGTAACTGGCAGTGGGATATTCGGGTGATTGATGATCCTGAGAACGTCAACGCTTGGTGCATGGCTGGCGGCAAAATGGCCGTATACACCGGTCTGCTTAAAAAGATCGAACCAACAGATGACGAACTTGCCCAGGTTATCGGCCACGAAATCGCCCATGCCGTAGCCAATCACACCGCCGAGAAAATGTCAGTAGCCCTGGCATCACAGCTTGGCCTAAGCACTGTTGCCGTAGCCGCCGGCGGTCGGGAAAACAGTGGTGCCACTCTGACAGGAGCAGCTCTGGCTGCAAGTTTAGCCATTCAACTGCCAAACAGTCGAACCGCGGAGACAGAAGCCGATCGAATCGGAATTGAGTTGGCAGCTAGGGCTGGTTATAACCCATATTCCGCAGTAAGTCTCTGGGAGAAGATGGCAAAGGAGGGTGGCTCCAAAAGACCCCAGTTCCTCTCCACCCACCCTGCACCCCAAAACAGAATGGCAACCTTGCGGCGTCTGGCTCCGCAGATGATGCCCTATTACCAGCAGCCCGGCCCACGGCCGATTTATACCATTAGGAATTAGTGTTTCGCACCGGATAAGAAAATTCTAAGAGGAGCAACATGAAAGAAAAGGAGGAACCTCTAGGAGATTTGGTCCTCAGAACGCTGGCGATGCCAGCCGACACCAATCCCAATGGTGATATTTTTGGCGGCTGGATCATGGCTCAGATGGACATAGCTGGAGGAATTCTAGCTAAAGAAGTATCAGAATCACGAGTGGTAACCGTGGCCGTCGAGACAATTAAATTTCTCAAACCTGTACATGTAGGCGACGTGGTCTGCTGCTACGGCAAGGTTCTTGCCATTGGCACAACCTCAATCACTATCAATCTGGAAATCTGGGTAAAACCGGTGAAGGGCCAGGCCAAGGACATGCTAAAAAGATACAAGGTTACCCAGGCCGCCTTTACCTATGTTGCTGTCGATGATGAGGGCTATAAACATCCTGTTTTAAGAAGACTTTGATGTCAAAAAACTATTGGACAAGTTTTTGATAAATGCAACGGCAACTGTCCTGCTTAAAAGTTGCTTTGAGCATGGGTAAGCGTTCATGCTTGCCGATAATGAGGATTCCGCCGGGAAGCAGTTGCTCGACAATCGATTCAAGTCTCTCAGCTGCAACTGTGTTGCTGTAATAGGTAAAGAGGTTGTTGCGCAAAAAGATAATCTGAAAAGGCCCTTTCGGAGGCTGCTCGAGCAGATCATGCCTCTGCCATTGAATGTTCTCCTGCAGAAACGGCTTAATTGTATACCACCTATCTTCTGTCATGCTAAAGCAATTCGCTACTATATCGACAGGAAGCTCTTTTAGACTGCTCTGTGGATAAATACCTTGCTTTGCTCGTTCAAGGCAGCGAGGATCAGCGTCGGTTGCCAAAATGTGGATATCCGCGGGGTTCCCAAGCATGGACCAAATGATTGCCAGGCTGTACGGTTCTTCTCCGCAGCTACAACCTCCGGACCAGACCTTAAGACCCTTTGGCCACTCCTTGATTAACTTGGGCAAGATGCGATTCTGCAATAAAGACCAAACTTCTCTATCACGAAAAAACCTACTGATGGTCACCCGCAGGTAGTCTTGGCAACGCTGATATTCCCTTGCTGATCCCTCAATGGCTTGGATATATTCTGCCAGGCTGACACAATTCAGGCTTTTCATATGGTTACGGAGGCGCTTTATCACTCCTTTACGTACTTTGCGAAAGCCTCTCCATGGTCTATTGAAGTAGCACAGAAGGTCTTTAAATTCCTCATCACCAAACATCGGTCAGCTATTCGGAGAGCAAGAGTGGTAGAATGGGAGTAAGAACAACGTTTGTACTGGAATACTCAGCGAATTGTTTATTGCGTCCTGTTCGCCAAAGGACTCTTGCTCCTGCAGAACCTGGCAGATCGTAGGCCACAAAACCCGAAGCTACGGTATTTACCAATAACTCATAATCCTGGTCAGCATCAATATTGGCTATCGTCGGTGCGGCAAGGGCTCCATTCCAGCGGACAGATGAGGACTTAGGCTGTGGCAAGGCGAGTTCGTGGAGCACCTTTCCTTGATAATCAAGGATGTGCAATTTTCCTAAACGTAATGTTCCCGAATTTTTCTTTTCTATCCATGATGTAAAAATTATCTCTGCCCTGCCATTGTTGTCAAGATCGGCAACCACAGGTTCTGAACTGAAGCGGTAGAAATCCTCTGCCTCATTGGTAACCGAGTAAGGCCAGTTATGGTGTTCTGTTTTATCAAGCCAGAAACTGTGTATTCTACCGTCATAGGAAGAAAATAAAATCTCTTTAATGCCATTGCCGTCAATGTCGGCCACCACAGGATTGGGTTGAACATTTTCAATGACGCTGTAGCTTTCACTAAGAGGGTTGCCCGTATCTTTTGCCGGCTCTGACCAATCCCATGATCCATGAGTAAATCTGCTTCTGTCGCTGTTGAAAATAAATAGTGCTGTGTATTTTCCTGGTGGATGACCTTGGGCACAATCGTACATATTGCCGGTAACAATAACCTCCAGCGCTCCATTACCATCAAGGTCGTCGGCCACTGCAGCACCATGGGCGAAATTGGTGCGATATCTCTCTGCTCGTGTTGATGAGCAATCACCCCAACCACGTAACTCAATCACGGGGCTCTCCCATACCCCCACAGCGCCCCAGCCTTTAGCACCATACATAGAGTGAGCTGAAAGCTGGGTTCCCTGCTGATCATAGGCGCAGATGTAATGAACATCTGAAGGCACAATTATTTCCTGTGAACCATCATTATTTATATCGTCGACCCAAGCATTGTCATTAAAAGCACCATAAGCATAGCCGGAATCATTACTGAGCTGGGGCCAACCGTTTCGAAGGTCCCCTGTGTGTTCATACACCCAGGTGTTGGTTTTAGCTGAAACGGCCCCGGTAACCACTATTTCATCGGTGCCGTCTCCATCGAGATCGGCAACGCTTAAGCCGCGTAGTTCCCTAGTTGTTGGCCGCTGAGGCCATCCTGACTTGAAATGGCCTTTCTCGTCGTAGACCGATACATATCCTCCACCATGGGCGGAGATAATCTCCTTGCTGTCATCGCCGTCCACATCGGTAACCACAATCCCTGGCCAAGTACGACCAACGTTTGCGGCTGCTGGCGTGCTCCGATCATGTCCCGAGGGCATACGCCAAACTACATCTCCTGTCTCGCCATCAAGAACGACTATTGAATAAGCTGAGGCTATCACTTCCACTGTACCGTCGCCGTTGAGGTCGGCCGCCGCCGGAGAAGAGTACCATCCCGTCTCACACCATGATGGGTAGCAACCGCCATATTGCCACTTCAGAATCGGTTGTTGTATATCAGCCAGAAGAGGTGCGGGTAAAATGATAGAGACGAATAGTAACGCTACCCTTTTCATCATCATTATGACAATAGACATAATCGCTTGCTCTCATGTTGAAGATAATTGGGGGATCACATTTTCTATTCTACTCACTCCATTCAATATGCCAAGACTCTGCTCTTTCTTTCAGATAGAGGACGACTTCAATGGCTGATGATAAGGCTCACGATAAAACCCTCTTTGTTTCGTCCTGGGGTCGCAATTTCTGTAAACAGGTTGTTAATTTTTTGGATCATTCCGAGCATGTCTGCATTTTTGACTTTGCTTCTGAAATTTCTGTATAATGAAGATATGACAACAGCAGCGGTAACAAATACAGGATAAAGCCAACTTCGCCCTAGGGTGGGACGGAAAGCCACGGATCTTTAAGACAGCCGGGTTGCCTTGTGTAAGGCAACTCGGCTTTTTAGTTTTGATGAATTACCTGCAAGTACTGCTGCAGTTCAACACAACAACCAATAAAGGAGGTGATCAAAAACAAAAATAACAATAACTACAGGATATTCAGGGTGAAGGCTGATTACGGAGAATCAGCTTACATTTCAAAAAGGATGCCTTGGTGATAACCTGTGGGGAACCTTTTAGATGAGGGGGCTCATATGTTTGTTAAACAATCGGATCTACTGTGGGGGCTGGATAATCAATTCATAAAAAATTTCATCGATTCGGCGATGAAAAAGACGCACCCTGAAGGTTATAAGCTTTTCAATGCAGGGGATGCTGCAGATTTCTTCTACATTTTGATCAAGGGTCGGATACGCCTCAGTGTGGGAGCTCAGGACAAAACGACATATATGGTTGAACATGCCGGTGAAGCTTTTGGCTGGTCCGGTCTTGTTGGTATGGAAACTTACTCCGCTTCGGCTGAATGCCTTGAGGAATCAATGGTAATGGTCTTTGCGAAGGAGTTTGTTACTGAGGTTGCCGAAAATGATTCGGAAAACGGTCTGCGCTTTTATCGCCGACTAGCCCGTATGCTCGGCAACAGATTGATTCACAGCTATAATCTTGACGATGCGGATGCTATCTACGCAACACAACCTAGCCAAAAAGATGAGGCCATTAGAAAACCAACCTGACCTTCAGGTGGTATGTTAGAAATGATGGGGTGGCCAAAACCACCCCATTAATGATAGAAATGAGTCGAAAAGGCCTGCATTCCGGCAGACGAATAGTTCCTGTGGTTTGCGCGTATTCTAGAAACTAATAGCCACGCCACTGATGTCATCATGTGGTTTAAAGCGTGGATATTTAATGCAACCGATATCCTCGAGCTCTCTGGCTCTGACATAGGCTCGCACAGCTTCAAGACCATCTCTTTGATAGAGCGCGATGAAATGGTCAAAGTCCGGAGCCGAGGCAGGGGCCTCTTGAGGGAGTTCCAAACCGTCACTAAAAAGGAGAACATCGCTGATACCATCAAGGTCAACTCTCCCTGTCTCAAGAAAAGCTAGAGCTTGCTGCTCTCCATTGAACACACCGAAATCAATATTCATTCTGCGGCGCACGGCAAGAATTTCCTCAGCCATCACCTCCATAACCGAGCCACTGGCCAGTCCACCCTTTTGCTGCCATTGTTGCAGGGTGGAAACATCCTGTCCGGGATTCCGGCCAAGAAGCTGATAGCTGCCATCTTTTTTTATTATCAGCAGCCGGCAGTCACCAAGCTGAACCCATTCAAAAAAACCGCTATACATCTTGACAACGGCAGCAGAACAGGACCAGTGTTCTTCCTTACACCGAAGATTAACACCGGCAGCCACGCTTTGCCGACAAATCTCTTTATTTGCCTTTTCTGCTGCAACTATCAGGCTGTCAGTCTCTTCCCCAAATACCTGTTTACAGATCTCCACCGCCAACCTGCCGCCGGTCCGTTCACTGTTATAAATTGCTGGCACCAGACTGGTTGCCCCATCGAAGACACCATAGGTTCGTCTGCCAACGAGAACCTCATCTTCATTGATATCACCGCTGCCTTTTTCCAGCACAGTCGTGATACCCGGCAGTTTAGTTGGTTTTCCGGTGATTATTGAAAATTGCTGTCTGGTAAGATACATCCGTCTTCTGCAATATCTGAAGTACATTCTGTAAAAGTGACATTTTAAACGAAAGTAAAAATAGGCTGGAGAAGTGGGTAAATCAAATAGTTTAATCCGATGGAATACAACCGGGGTATAGCCAGACCAGATATGGCAAGAGCAAAGTGTATGATTATCAACAGAAATTTTAATATTTCAACGTATTGGGATTTTCCATGCAAGTAATGACAACCAGAAATCTTATTTTTGCCCGCTACAAACTTTTTCCGCAACATCAAATGTCAGCAAAGAATCACAACATATAGCAATTATAATACCCTAAAAATACGAATAAAAATTATTAAATCCCAGAGCGAATTTAAAACAAGAAAAACAAAATCAGTCAGACTGAAAGAGATTTTTTGGGAGATGAATAAATTGTCGAAAAATCATTTCCGGATTTTCGGACAAAAGAAAAACTTGACCGAAAATTCGGAATTTCTCTGTGCTCCGGAAATTAGCCTAACAATAAATCTTATTTATAAACAGATAGTTAAAACATTTTTTCCATCTTCGTTAAAGATGGTTCTCTTTTTGCAAATTGAGGTCTAAAGGCTGTAATCATCCATTGGAGATCATCCTTGTAATAATTTGTTGCAAGCGTTTAAGGGGAAATAATATAGGGGAAGAAATGAAGAAAAGTATACTTACAGGTTGTTTTATTACTCTTTTAAGCACGTCACCGGCAGCTGCTCTCACTTTTGATATTTTTCAGGCGAGCAATACCACTGGTATAAATTCATGGATTTCAGGTTTGGGAGGTCAAACTCGTGTACTTGAAGATTTTGAAGAAGTGGACGCAGGCTGGTACACATCTCTAAATACTGGAGTTGGAACATTTACTGCAGCAGGAAATCCGGGCGGCGGCGCAACCTCCTATAATGCCAACAATAATCCGGATTCTGATGATCCTTACTTTTCTGTTCAATCACGAACAGGGTCTTGGTTTGGGCGCTACAACACCACTTCCGGAGGTAAAAATTGGCTTGATTCCGGGGATATTACCGAACTGACCTTAACAGGAATCGATACATCCCTGACCAACCTCTTTTTCTACCTGCAGGACCCATCCGATGTGAATGCAACTACCACTATTAACGCCGAGGGGTTCAATAGCTATAACTGGAGCTTTGCCAACGAAGCAAATGGTGCCAGCTACTTTGTTGGGATCACTTTAGAGAATGCGGAAACCCTAGCCAAACTGTCCTGGACTACTACGACCAATGGTGATGGTTATGGGCTTGATGATTTTTCCACTGTAGCTCCGGTTCCTGAGCCAGCTACTATGCTTCTCTTTGGCACCGGCTTAGCCGGATTGGCCAGTCTCCGTCGTCGGAAAAAATAGTTTTTATACCCCATTCCATCAGCGTCATCACGACACTGATGACTGATCCACGGAATATAGTTAATTCCGTAAACCCGAAAAGAGCTGTTTTGCCTGAGAATAAACCTTTGGCAAAACAGCTTTTTTTATGACACCGGCTGAGACTTAAAGAATAGCAATAGAAAACTCAGCCGCTTGCCAATATGGAGCCACCAGATTTTTCCTTTTCCACAGGTCGCCAGATTGCAATGAAACCACGATGGAGTGGCAAAAGAGTTAATCGGCCATCCTCAACCAACCGGAGCAGGAAACGTCTCTTTATGCGGGGCAATAGCTGCTCCAAGCCAAGCGATGGTTTCACCAAGGTTTTTCATGTTGTTGAGCCCTTCCGTATCTTCGGCAACGTCACCCTTGTCACGTCCAATACCCAAATTCCAATAGGTGGAACCGGGAACGAGCATCTGGTTCATTAAAAACATATGATTGATCGTATCATATACATGAACGGCTCCAGCCCGTCGAACCGCAACCACGGCAGCCCCTATCTTGCCCTGAAAAACACGACCATTTGCTAAGGCCACATAGCCGGAGCGATCCAATATCGCCTTCATCTCACTGCTAACATCGGTGAAATATGTCGGCGAACCGAGCAACAATGCATCAGCTTTTGCCATTTTGGCAAAAACTTCATTGAACAAATCTTTGTGGGCAACACATTGCATATTCTGCTTGTCCCAACATTTTCGGCAGGCGATACATCCTCTGACCGGTTTACCGCCTACCTTGACAAGCTCTGTCTGCCAGCCAGCCTCGGCCAGTGGTTGGAGAGCAGCATTCAATAAGGTTTCCGTGTTGCCCCCTTTTCTCGGGCTGCCATTTATTGCGAGTGCGTACATTCTTTTTCTCCCTGATCAATAATTGCTATTTTCATTCTACCCCGAAAAGTAAGGCAGAATTTCCTTTCAACCGAGCCTTTTGCAAAATTAGGATTTTTGTTCAAAATCAAGGCATGCGAAAAATTTTACCACAGGCATATAGCCGATATTCCGAGGATAAAATTTTGAGCAAAACGCAGAGTTTGGGTAAAAAGACAGTTTTGCAAGCGGCTCAACCATAAATTTATTGTTTTTAGGTCTACTGCCGGACTATAGTGGTGTGGCGTATTTATTACAAGTACTGTCTTTACTGACTGGTACTAACACCTAGTATAGTATGGGAACATTTATCATGGTAAAAGCATGTACAACGAAAAGATTAGCCGGTAGAGAGTACCGCTGTTTCTTTGAACTCACTCTACAGGTCATGGGTGGCAAATGGAAACCGATAATCATCTATCAACTCGCCATAGAAGGGATAATGCGTTTTGGCGAACTTAGACGCAGCGTCAACGGTATAACCGAGAGAATGCTGACCCGCCAGCTTCGTGAACTTGAAAAGGATGGACTCATCCATCGCAAGGTCTATCATCAGGTGCCACCCAAGGTTGAATACTCACTGTTACCGCTAGGAGCTAAACTGATTCCAATTCTCCGGGAAATGAGAGAATGGGGTGTTGCCTATGAGAGTTTTGTTGGTGGCTGTTCTTTTCCGGAAACAGAGGAGCAGGAAAATATCGAATCACCCGAAATCGCTCCCATGTACCGGCAGCATTGTAGCCTATAATGGTCTAATTTAGGTGTTTCCAGGTTTTTGGCAGTGGCAGGTATCGAAAATAGGCAACCGGGAATTAAAAAACCTCTGCAGGTATCACTTCAGGGCCTGCAGAGGTTGAGATTATCAAGCCATCGTTTCTTCTTTGGCCAGCAATGATTGTATGCCATTCTTGTTAGGGTTAACCAACTGAGCAGTGACATCCTCATCAACATGAGCGACGATGATGTCGCCAATCTCCTCCATTGCATCCTCAAATATACCAAATCGAGTCATACCGTTGGTTTGCTGGCGATTATCGTCAGTCGGAGTCATGTACTGAATAATATTAGCCTTGTAGCGATGGATGAGGAATAGCTGGAGAATGGTCATCAACCGTTTCCTGCGCAGCTTGGTATCGTGAACAATCTGGTTGCGGATAAACAGAAACACCTTGTCCTCGCGGTCACGCAAAACCGTGAATATCACCTCGGCTACCTTGGTCTCCGTTTTATCTATGATGGCCAGCTCCAATATTTCCGATCCGGAGCTCTGCGGTCGTAATTGAGCCCGTAGCTCTTTACCATAATCATACCTTTTGGCCCACCACGACAACCATTCAACCAACAAGGATATAGGCGGTTCGGTCTGAATGAGGTGCTGGAACTGAGTGGAACCCTTACCCATGGCCTTGGTGGTCGCTGTCCTGCCGGAGGAGGCGGAAAGAGCACCGTCCAGCCGCGGACCGCCAACCAGGGTCTGGGGAGTAGTGTATGGTGATTCCAGCAACCGCAGTTTACGCTGCAACCTGGCCAGGGCCAACATTCCATCCTGCTGAAGAGCTGTGGCCAGCTCTTCTCCTGCAACTCCATCGGCCTGATGACCACCATAGGTAATAAAATTGAAGACAAATCCTAGTTTGCCAATTTCACTGGGGAATTGCTTCATTTCCTCCTCGCTCATGCCTGTGGTATCCCAATTAAAGGAAGGAGAAAGGTTGTACGCCAGCATCTTCTCCGGATAAACGGCGTGGATAGCCTCGGCAAACTCGGCAGCATCTTGCAGATTGGCTGTCTTGGTTTCCATCCAGATGATATCGGCATACGGTGCCACGGCCAATGATTTGGTTATGGCATAGTCAATACCGCCACGAATCTGAAAATATCCTTCCGTGGTTCTTGGCCGATTCCAATCCCAGCTAACGTTAGCGCCGATTTCCTTTGCCTTCTGGCGGGCTTTCCAATGCGAGACACCCCTGGCATACTCAAGCCACTCATCAACATTCATTGCCAAATCCCGGCCATCTTCACTTAGCAGGCGCAGACGATCAGCAACGGCCTCCGGAAATGTCTTGATTCCTGCTTCTGTCTCCCAGGCAGACACCATAAGATTCATGGCTTCATCGTATCTGGCGTCTAATTCAAAATCATCATCCGAGATTTCGCGAGAAATTATTTCCTTGATGCTGTCGTAGATCTCTGCAGACTTAAACCAGTTGATTGCCAAATGATACTCATCCTCATCAAGCTCGAAGAGCAGGTGGCCGCGCAACTGTTCTCGTCCGGATTCATAAAAAAGACGATGCAGAGCTAGGGAGCAGAATTTATACAACGGTACATTGAGGTTTGTTGCCCCCAGAATGAACGGCTGGTCCCTGCTGTCATTATTGGAGTCAAGCAATGTGGCTGCTTCCGCATCGGTTCTGGCGACAATAATGCCTGGCACCCGCATTATATCGAGCTGAAAACGAGCGGCATTGAGGCGTTTAATCTGCTCGTCCACCGAGACCAAAACTTTGCCACCCTGATGGCCGCATTTTTTTGTACCCGGCCGCTGATCCTCAATATGGTAACCCGGCACTCCAACTTCAACAAAACGCCTGATCAGATTGCGCACATGAGCGTCACCCCCGTGCCCCGTATCGGCATCCGCGATGATGAAAGGCCGAAAATCCACTTCAGGTGTCCGCTCTCTTTGTTCCTGGGTCATGCGGGAACGCATAAACCGCTGATTGCGGTCTGCTGTTAGTAAAGCCCGGACAATGGGCGCCGCCTCATTGGGCACCTGGCTCAATGGATAAGAGGCAAGATCCGCCCCCGGGTCTTCATTTATGGAGCCTTTTGCCGATGTTGCCCAACCGCCAAGATACATGGCGGGGATACCAGATCGCTTCATCGCCACCGCCTGCCCAGGAGAATAGGGACCAAAGGTCGTAACGGCGGTTTTGTTAGTATAATTTTTTCTGAGCAGCTCATGAAATTGCTCAGCCGCCTCCCTAGCAACAGTATAATCGTTGGCAATGGTGCCCTGCTGCTCTGCCACCTGTCTCTCGGAATACAGCCTTCTAATGCCTTCAAAGCGGGGACTGGAAAAATATTGCTGCAGTTCATCGATCTGTTTTTTTAACATGGCAGTCTCCTTAAACTATCCTGAATAGTCAAGATTATGGGTAATGCGCTGACCCGTTTCCCGGTATTTCTGGATGTAGGTCATGATACGACGCTTTCCTTCCTCCAGGTCATCGTTATTGAGATTTATATTCAACAGATCGATGTACCAGGGAATCTTAGCTCCTTCGTCTATATAATATTTTACCATCTCGTAAATGATGGGTAAGGAAGTTGTTTTTGATTTTTCATGTACATCACGGTTATCTGCATTGAGGAGTTTTCCATATTCTTCGTCCAGCAAACGAAGAAAAAGCTCCTTGGTAAATACATCTCCTTGCTTCATTCCAGTCTCATCATCATCTTCGGTAAGCTCAGCTTTTTTATGGACCCATTCCCAGAGAATACTTAGCCGAATTTCCCCGGTGGCCATATCTTCCATCAGATAGAGAACGTCATCGTTGCCGAAAAAGTCTGCGGGTTTGAGGGCTGCTGCCTGAAATCCCTGTAAAAAAGCATTGCCGTACTGCACAGCAACACTGATAAGATTACGGGCACCCCTTATTGTTCTAGGACCATCCTCTATCAGGAAAAGGTTGTCACGATCCTCCTGCTCATAGGTCAGAGGTGGAAAGGATCTGCCCAGCTGGTTCATCTCACCAACCTTTTCCCAGGCTGGCCGGATGATATGGACCATTTTCCAGTGAGCGACCCATTTACCGCTGGCTCCGGCCTGCTGCTCCCGCTCTGCTCCAGCAAAGGCATTTTCCATACTCTTCTTTACCCCTTCTGCCGAGCCAACCGGAATATTTGGCTCCATACCGCCCTGGAAAAGGGCAAATTTGCCATTCATATCAGGGGTGTTGACGCAACGGCGGACTCTGTCTTCATAGTGGCGCATGTAGCCATAGGTCATCACGATGGCTTCGATATTTGGATTGATGAAATCGTTGTCCCAGGCCATAGCATCGGCAACGCTGTTGATATAATCCCAGCGTCCAGTGTTAAAACCAACAAAATGACCACCCAGGGCAGCTCGTATCTCCATGATTTGGAAGGTGGCCTCCACCTGTTCAAGTAGGACATAGGCTAGAATCG
>JASJDT010000050.1 GCA_030065655.1 Desulfocapsaceae bacterium
GACCGCGACGAGAGGCAAATCCCTATTTCCTCCAGGGATTTGCCTTTTTTCATGAGCGTCATATATTTTTTCCCTATATTTATCACTCTGAAAAGCAAATTCAGCGCAGGATATTTTAACCGTGCTTACCCCAAACATGCCTTCACTCAATGATCCGGAAGGAAATGCGGTTCCGGAAGGTCTGCCCACCGTCATCGACGCCCATGTCCATATCTTTCCTGATCCTGTGTTTACAGCGGTACGAAATTGGTTTGATGAGCACGGTTGGCGGATTCGATATCGCTTGAGTACCGAAGAAATATTCAGCTTTCTGCAGAAACGAGGCATCTACCATGTCGTTGCCCTCCAATACGCGCATAAACCAGGCATTGCCAGGCAGCTTAACAGTTACATGGCCGAGCAATGCAGAACTTTCCCGGATCTGGTTTGCGGCATGGCCACTGTTTTTCCAGGTGAAGATCAGGACATAATCATTCTCGCAGAAGCTTTTGCCCAGGGTCTCAGCGGTCTGAAACTGCACAGCCACGTGCAGTGTTTTGACATGAACAGTGAGGCCATGGAGCGCATTTATGAATGCTGCCAAGAACACGCCAAACCAATAATCATGCATGTAGGCCAGGAACCGAAGAGTTCAGCCTACCAATGCGATCCCTATGAGCTATGTAATGTGAACAAGCTTGAGGCGGTTATTTGCAGCTTTCCCGATCTGAAGGTATGCGTCCCCCACCTGGGTGTAGGAGAGACTGCGCAATATAAAAAACTCATTGAAAAATATGACAATCTTTGGCTTGATACCACCATGGTCATCACCGATTACTTTCCCTTTGACCAAAAAATAGATCTCTTGGAGTATCGCCCTGACAGAATTATGTATGGTTCTGACTTTCCCAATATCCCCTATGCCTGGGACCGGGAGCTCAAGGAGTTGCGCAGCGCCAATCTGCCAGACAAATTGCTGGAGATGATAACCTTTGGCAACGCCGTTGACTTTTACAACCTGCAAAAATAACTTTAAAAGGGATGGTAATATCCTAACACCTTTCCCCCAAAAAAAAGAGAAAAAACTGATGCAGCCAGCACCCGTTAAAAAAGTAATGACCAGAGAAGATCTGGAAAAAATCGACATTCGGGTGGG
Source organism: Desulfocapsaceae bacterium (assembly GCA_030065655.1). Lineage (GTDB taxonomy): Bacteria > Desulfobacterota > Desulfobulbia > Desulfobulbales > Desulfocapsaceae > Desulfopila_A. Next base: position 1,136 of record JASJDT010000050.1, read on the forward strand.
TACGATCCTCACTGTCAGCAACGTCCCAAAATCGAAAAAGCTTGTGGCCCTGGAGATTGATTTCGGTGATCACCAGCGCACCATCCTTGCAGGACTTCAGCAGGAACGCCAGGACCCGCAGGAGATTGAAGGGAAACAAGCATTATTCGTGGTGAATATGGCCCCGCAGAAAATGGCGGGCATGGTCTCCGAAGGCATGCTCTTTGATATCGGTTACGATGACGGCATCATTCCGGTTCTCGCTCAACCTGAAAAACCGGTACCTAACGGAGTCAGAGCCGGATAACATAATAACTCTGCCAAAGAGGATTATATGGAATTCATTAAAATCATTTGTGCAATCATTTTGCCGCCGCTCGGTGCATTTTTGCAGGTGGGAATCGGTAAACATTTCTGGATTAATATCCTGCTGACTCTGCTCGGCTATATTCCAGGCATTGTCCATGCCGTCTGGGTTGTTGCCAAAAAGAAATAGCCATCTTCATTCCCCTCAGGACAGAAATCAATTCTGGGTGACTGCCTTAGGCCCTGCCATTCCAATTCGCTCTGCCTGGAGGAGGCGATACTCCGACAGGCAGGATAATGATTATCCTCTTCCCCTCTTCTTTTTACTTTTGGTTTCGCCTACTTTTGCTAACATAAACCACAATTAATTTAAGCATTTAATTAGTTTTTGAGATTTCTTCCTAAAAAATTTCATTCTTTCCCTTTTTTGTGATATCATTTTTCTCAGTGCGGCTGGAACATCTGCTGGTTTAAGTCCTGCCAGATTTTATTCTTCTAAATACGGCAGAAAAAAATCAACTGGTGGTGAAGCTGGCACTACAGGGGAGATGTACAAGATAGAGTTACTTTGGTTAGCGTGTTTTAATGATAAAATTTCGCCGAGTTGTTGTTAGCGTGGGAAAGCTCTGGCAGCTTTTCTTGCCAGTCTTTTGCAACATACTAGAAAAATTTCGACAGTTTTTCCACTTTGGATGCAGATACTTGCAGACAACCATCGATGCCGCCAGGTTTAAGCCGGTACCGCTACCTTTTTCAAACTGTTGGCGGAAAAACGGCAAAAAAGGCTTCACCCTGATTGAGCTGATGATGGTCATAGCCATCATCGGCACCCTCTCTGCCATCGCCATACCCAACTACCTGAGCTATCGTGAACGGGCCAGTTATACTAAAACAATGCAAACCATGCGCATGATGGACAGAGAAATTACTAATTTTAACATTGAGCACGGCCGTTTTCCCGACAGTCTCGCTGAAGTTGGCCTTGATCACCTCAGAGATCCTTGGGGCAACCCATATCGGTACCTCAATATTGAGACGTCCAAAGGCAACGGCAAACGCCGCAAGAAAAATGCAACGGTGCCTATTAACAATGACTTTGACCTCTACAGCATGGGTCCTGACGGTAAGTCGGTATCGCCCCTTACGGCCAAGCATAGTCGTGATGATATTGTTCGCGCTAATAATGGTGCTTTTTTGGGCAAGGCATCTAATTATTGAGAGTAATACTTTATGAAAACCGGATTTTCTTTTCTTCACAGCAAACTAGGTCGCCGCTTCCTCCTCTTCTTCATCCTCTGTGCCTTCGTGCCGACGGTAGCTCTGGTGGTCATCTCCTACCGCCAGGTGGTGAGTCAGATAGAGGAACAGAGCTATCTCCGTCTGAAAAGAGATGTCATCGGTTACAGCGTGTCGCTCTACGACCGACTCCTCCGCATAGCAAACGACCTGGACTCAATCGGTAGGTTCATTGCCCTGGCCGAACCGGATGCCGAACTGCTGCGCCAGCAATATGGCGACATTTTTGAAGAACTGTTCGACGGCTTCGTACTGTATCGATCCAGTGAACCCTTCCAGCCACTCTATGGCACTCTAAATAGTACTATCCTCGAAAACTTTCTCACCGATGAGAGACTGAAAAGTAAAAAACCATTTTTGCTTGCCCTTCCTGGTAATGACGGCAGTCTATTTTATATCGGCCAAAACATAATGACCGAACAATTAAGACCGTTTACCGTCATTGCCGAAGTCAAGTCGGATTATCTTTTCGGCTTTGGTCCGTCTCCCCTGTTGCCGCCGATGACCGAACTAGTAGTGTATGATCGGAACGGCAACAACATTATCACCAGCATGTACGGACCCACAGAAAATTATCGGGATCTTGCCAAAACACCTGTTTCTACTGATCTGCAAGTGTTTCAATATGTACATAATGATCAGGTCTATCATGGCGGTATTTCCAACATCTTTCTTGAATCACGCTTTCAAGACGTTGGTTGGACCATCATTTTGAGCATCGCCCGACAAGATGTTATGGCGGCACTTGATAATTTTAAACAAACTTTTCCATTTATCATCCTATTCTTCCTCCTGGTTATCAGCTATCTCTCCCTGCTCTTTATCCGTAAAGGTTTAACCCCGCTGCAGATCCTCCAGAAAGGCACGCAGCGTATCGCCCAGAAGGATTTTGCTACCCCGGTTGAGATTCGCAGCGGTGATGAATTCGAGGACCTAGGCCGCTCCTTCAATGAAATGGCCGGCAAATTAGACAATCATTTCCAGGCCATGACCTTGCTCAATGAAATTGACCGAGCTATCCTCTCTTCGCTAAATAGAAGAACTATCATTGCCACAACCCTCCAGCGTCTGAAATCATTCTTCCAATGCGACCTGACGATTTACCTCAAGAATGTTGAGGATTCGGTGGAGCATATCACTGCATACCGCCTTGAAGGGCGAAGGATGAGCGATCCCACTATTGAGCATTATCAGATTTCTCTGGAAAATCAGCAGCGCCTATTCACGGCTGATGACCATGTCATTTTCCCGGCTGAAGGAAATAACAACACCGATTTTCTTGATGAGATTCAGGGTGGACGGCCACTCACCATGCTTTGCCTGCCGCTTGCCGTTAAAAACAGAAAACAACGCGCCCTGCTGCTGGGTTATGCCGGCGATCGCACTTTCAACGACGATGAACTCTATCAGGCTCGTAAAATTGCCAATCAACTGGCAATAGCTTTGGCAAACTCGATTCTTGTAGAAGACTTAGCAACGCTTGCCAAGGGCACCATTGCCGCTCTGGCGCGCACGGTGGATGCCAAATCCAAATGGACCCACGGTCATTCCGAGCGGGTTGCCGAAATCAGTGTGAAAATTGCCAAGGCTATGCGCTTATCCGAGGATATGGTCGAAACCATCGGTCGGGCCGGCCTGCTTCACGATATCGGCAAAATCGGCATTCCCTTGTCAATTTTAGACAAACCTTCGAGCCTTAATGAGGATGAGTATGCCAGTATAAAAAATCATCCGGAAATAGGTGCCCAGATCCTCGAACCTATCGAAGCCTACCATGACATCATCCCTATTATCCGTCAGCATCACGAGAAATTTGACGGCAGTGGATATCCAGCCGGGCTCAAGGATGAAAGCATAGATATCCGGGCCAGGATCATGGCCGTTGCCGATGTCTGGGATGCCCTGGTTTCCGAACGTCCTTACCGCGAAGGCTGGGTGAGTCAGCGTGCCAAGGATTTTATTCTGGAAGGCAAGGGAACGCATTTTGATCCGAAAGTGGTCGATATCTTTATGACCCTGCTGTCTGAAAATCAACCCGCTCTGTTAAGTCCAGCTCCTTGACGGCTGAATCTAGATTCTTATTTTTATGCCTGTTCTTTTGCTCGATGGACATTGAGCATGACTATCACTGCTCAATATTCGCACCATTCCAGTTATTATACCGACCTATTAGTTGTTTCAACTATCTTATTACTACCTTTTACCTACCATTGCTAAGCAGTATTTAGATATTAGTATGTTTACTAAAGAAACGAGAGTTTCAAAAATACTGTCCAGGCAATACAAATAGCCATCGGATTCAATATATAAAGACAAATTTAAAAAGTACTCATGAGGCTACAGGTTAAAAAACCTCTAAAAAAACATAAAAAAAAGAACTAGGTAGTTTAAAAGCTACCGCGGGGGCACCCGATTCGCCTCATCGAGTCGGGAGTCCCCGTTTTTTTTGCTCTTTTTTTAGAGACCAAAAGGTTGAATATATAGATTTTTCTGCAACCTATGCTTATTAATTCAAGGAATAACTGACAGTTAGGTTAAAAAACGTTTTCCGTGCATAAAAGCTGTATTTTATTACTTCTCGCAATATCTGATCACTAATGAAAAAGGCTAACAAGTCAATCGTTCTTGTCATACCCTTGATGTTATTGCTCACCTCCTGCTTTCTCAAACCGCTGGATTTTGATGAGCAGAAATGGGTAGAAACCGTTGAGAACACAGATCAGACAGCCCTCTATGCTAACAATTTCGATAATGGCAGGTTCTTCAATCCCTGGCTTCAGCATGAAGATAGAAGCTTTGCCAGCTTTTTACGCTGGCGTTTTTCTACAACTCCTGAATACAGCTTGGAGTCCCGGAAGAATAAACCTGAGCTAGTACCCGGTCTTATGGATCGAATAGATTCTCTGGAGACAGAAAGCGATTTTATCGTTTGGATCGGCCACGCCACCTTTCTGATGAGACTTAATGGCGAATACTGGCTAACCGATCCGATACTCACTGACCGTGCTTTGCTCCCCAAAAGAGTTACACCGCCTGCCATACGCATTGACGACCTGTCTCGCCTTGAAGGCAAGCTCAATGTAGTCATCTCCCATAATCACTACGATCATCTCGACAGACCAACGCTTATTGGCCTTCCCGAAAAAAGTACCATCTATGTTCCGGCAGGATTGGGAGAGTATGTTGCCTCTCTGGTAGCTGGTGAAGTGATAGAAATGAACTGGTGGGAAGAACTCACCATCTCCACTACCACAAAACTTACCTGTCTGCCGGCCCAACACTGGTCACTCCGCCTTTTTCAAGGCTACAATTCCACCCTCTGGGCAAGCTTTATGATATCAACGCCCGCGACAACCGTCTATTTCGGTGGCGATTCCGGTTATTTCAAAGGGTACCGGGAAATCGGGGAGAAATTTACCGACATCGATTACGCCCTACTTCCCATAACCGCCTATGATCCGCGTTGGTTTATGCATTATCCCCACATGAATACCAGGGAAGCCATTCGCGCCTTCACTGACCTTGGTGCCGATTATTTCATCCCAACCCAATGGGGAACTTTTCGCCTTGGTGACAATCCACCCGGGCTCCCGCCTCTTGATCTTCGCCGCGACCTTGAAGAGATGGGACGCAGCGCCGAGACTTATCTTATCCTTGATATTGGTGAAATACTGTTGCTTAAGAACAAACACTGAATTTAAAAAGAGCCATCTTCAATGTTCTGCTGCTTTACGAAGAAAGAGTATTATGGCCGGAAATAAGACGAATAAGTGTAGAGAGATAGCAAATTACCGCAAAAATCCACGCCAGGATGGTGAAGTGGTGTGGAAACAGGCAAAAAAGTACCAGAAAGAGTAGTGTCTCTGTTCCTTCGGCAATACCGTCAAGGTAATAAAAACCCTTGTTGGGATAACGGAAATTAGAAATTTGCCTTCGTTCGGCCATGATGCCAAAAGCCAGAAAGGAGCTGCCGGTACCAATAAATGCAAAGATCAGAGCAGCGGCGGCAAGACCGTTGTTGACCGGATCGGCAAGGGCAAAACCAAACACCACCGCCGAATAAAAAATAAAATCAAAGGTTATGTCGAGATAGCCACCGGCATCGGTGGGAGTTGTTAATCTGGCAACATTGCCATCGAGGCCATCGGCGATCCTGTTGAGCAAGATGCAGACCAGAGCAGCACCATACCAGTGCATATAGAGAAGAGGAACAGTAAGCATTCCCAGGAAAAAACCGACCACGGATATCTGTGTTGCGGTAATATTACGCCTATGTAAAAGCATAGCGCCCAGGCCGAGTGGTTGCCTGACCATTTTCATTGCCCATCTGTCAATCATTTCAACCTCTCAATGTTTCAGTTACACGGTTTCCAAAATCTTTCCATTCCTTTTTTATCAACAAGTCAGGCATGAAGAGCGAGCTGATCCATAGTAAATGCCTTTCTATTTCACCCCAATTCATCTATAATTTCAATATTGTCGCACCCGAAACCGATGGAAAAATTATATAATACTCACGGAAATGCATCTCCCGCAACCAATAGAGGAATTCTTAAGAGCTGTTAGAAAGCCATACAGCTACGATGTTTTTCACAACATCTACACCTGGTTTGGTTTTCTCTGGGGCTTGCCGATTCCTCTGGTGACTTGCGCCCTGCAATTCTACCTCTACAACTCCGTTGGCCAGGAGCAAGATCTGGCAATGGTCGTGGCATCCCCCGTCCAATGGTTCTTTTTTGCTCACCCGCCACTGTTCGCCCTCATCTTTGGTGTTCTCGGTACTATCCGTGCCGAAAAGGATGAAGAGCTGGCCAGGAGCATGGAAAAGCTCAAAGAAATTTCCATCCATGACCCTCTTACTGGTCTGAAAAATCGTCGCTATTTCAGCCATATTTTTCACGACGAATGCGCCCGCAGTCTGCGCAAGAACGAGCCGCTAAGTCTCCTTTTTCTTGACATCGATCATTTCAAACGAATCAACGATACGCATGGACACTTTTTTGGTGATCTCGTCCTTAAAAAGCTTGGCGGGTATCTTCTTGAGCACTGTCGGCCCTACGATACTGCCGTTCGCTGGGGTGGTGAAGAATTTTTATTGCTGCTGATTTCCGCTGATGAACAATCGGCAAAAAGCTTTGCCGAGCGGCTGCGTAGCGGCGTAGAAGCCGAGATGGGCCGCGAATTCGACACCCATATCACAATTTCCATCGGTTTGTCGGAATATCAGCAAAACGATACTCTCGAATCAATCACTGACCGGGCTGACCAAGCCCTCTACCATGCCAAAAATTCCGGTAGAAACCGGGTTGTCCCATGGTCGACCCTGCCGGGTGAAAAGTCAGTTGTCACCGCTGCGGATAACCCATAGAATCAGCTTTGGCCCAGATCAGGGCAACATTTAGAATGTAGGTCGAGCACCCTAAAAGCTCCCTTTTCCGTTCCCACGCTACACAATCAAATAAAAATCATTATGTTATCGACATGAAATTAACGAAACCACTTGCCAATGTCTTGGATTTAATCGGCAATACCCCAATCATCAAACTCACCAGACTACCCACCGGCCCATGCCAACTCTTCTTGAAACTCGAATCCGCCAACCCAGGTGGTTCGATCAAGGATCGCATCGCCCTCTTCATGATTCGTGATGCTGAAGAGCGAGGTCGAATCAAACCGGGTGATACGCTTTATGAGGCCACCGCCGGCAACACCGGAGTAGGCCTTGCTCTGGTTGCCAGACAAAGAGGCTATAATCTGACCATCGTTATGCCGGACAAGATGAGCATCGAGAAGAAATATTGTCTGCAGTCCATGGGTGCGGAGGTGATCATGACCCGCTCGGATGTCACCAAGGGACATCCCGAATATTACCAGGATCTGGCTGAATCATTAGCCCGGGATAACGGTGGATTCTATGTCAATCAGTTTGCCAATGATGCTAACCGCAAAGCCCATTACACCACCACCGGGCCGGAGATCTGGGAGCAGCTCGACGGCCAGGTAGATGCATTTGTCTGCGGGGTTGGTACCGGCGGCACCCTCAGTGGAGCCGGCGGCTACCTGCGAGAGCAGAATCCCGAAATTGACATTGTCTTAGCCGATCCGCTGGGCTCGATCCTTGCCCCAATTGTGCAGACCGGTGAGGCACCGGCAAATATCGGCTCCTGGTATGTTGAGGGTATAGGTGAGGATTTTGTTCCCGATATCTGTGATCTCAACCTGGTAAGCCACGCATACTCCATCTCTGATGATGAATCCTTTGGGGCGGCGAGGGACCTTCTCCTGCATGAGGGAATTTCTGCGGGCACATCGGCCGGCACTCTGCTTGCCGGTGCACTCAGATATTGCCAGGAACAGAGCGAGGCGAAAAGAGTGATCACCTTTGCCTGCGATACCGGCAACCGCTATCTCTCCAAGCTTTTTAACGACGAATGGATAACTCAACACCTCGGGAAAAAATTATGAGCAATTCACCTGAAAAGTACAACTTCAGCACCAGGGTCATCCACGGCGGTCAGCACGTCGACCGGGAAACGGGGGCAGTGATGATGCCTATCTATACCAGCTCGACCTATGCCCAGCAAAGCCCGGGAAAGCATAAAGGCTTCGAGTACTCACGTTCCCAAAATCCGACGCGCTTTGCCTATGAACGCTGCATTGCTAATCTCGAGGAGGGCACTGCCGGTTTTGCCTTTGCCTCGGGCCTGGCAGCCACCGCCACCATCCTTGAATTGATCGATAGCGGCAGCCATGTCATTGCCATGGATGACATGTATGGAGGAACCTTCCGTCTTCTGGAAAATGTGCGCAAACGCTCGGCGTCCTACGATATCAGCTACATTGACCTGACCGACACCGAGGCCTTTGCCGATGCGGTAACTCCGGAAACCAGAATGGTTTGGATCGAAACGCCCACCAATCCGATGCTCAAGATCGTCAACATCCCGGCAATTGCCGAAATCGCACGCAGCATAGCTGATAATATCATTATCGCCGTCGATAATACCTTCGCCACCCCATTTAACCAACGGCCGCTGACCATGGGAGCCGATCTGGTCATGCACTCTGCCACCAAATATATCAACGGTCATTCCGACATGGTGGGCGGCATGGTAGTGGTTGGGGACAATGCTGATATCGAGGAGAGGCTGACCTTCTTGCAAAACGCAATTGGCAGTGTTGCCGGCCCATTCGACAGCTATCTGGCCCTGCGCGGCGTCAAGACCCTGGCCCTGCGCATGCGTCAACACAATCAGAGTGCCGGAGAAATCGCGGCCTGGTTGGCCGATCACCCTCAAGTCAGCAAGGTTATCTACCCCGGCCTGCCCTCCCATCCCCAAAATGAACTGGCCACCAGGCTCATGGATGGCTATGGCGGCATGATCTCCATGTTCATAAACGGTGACCTGGAGAAAACCAGACATTTTCTGGAAAAGGTGAAAATATTTGCGCTTGCTGAGAGTCTGGGCGGTGTAGAGAGTCTTATCGAGCATCCGGCAATTATGACCCATGCCTCAATCCCGGAGGAGCAGAGAAAAGCGCTGGGAATTCACGACAACTTCGTACGCCTCTCCATCGGCATCGAAGATACCGGTGATCTCATCGAAGCTCTTGACCGGGCTCTAAGAGGTTGAATAAAGCGATCTGGTGAAAATGACGTCGTATATGGCTGTACCGTCGATTTCTAACAAGGCAAATAATTCAGATAATGTCGTAATCAAAAATATAACGAAAAAAAAGTGACAAAGAACTAAATGCCTGATTTTGGGCGGCCGCAGAAATATCTTGCTGCACGGCGAGATGCACCATAAATTTTTTCACACCATATTGTGCATCACTCAGATGAAACTTCTCCGAGAAGCCTTGCCTATTCTCAAGATAGAGAAGAAAGGTTTTGGTCCAATGCAGATAGTTCTTGATAATATGATCAGAAAAGTGTTTCACCTTCAGGGTATCTTCAAACATTTCAAGAGTTTCTGCCGAGCTGAACGATTGGCCGTTGACCACAATGAGCAATGGTTGGTGAGGAGGCTCTTTCTTATATTTGTTGAGATAGCTGGTAAAATACAGCCGTACGGCCAGCTCAGCCTGTTGAACCTGCCATTCTTTCCTCCCTTTGGTCTGCTTAAGCAGTTCCAGAAACATCGGCAGCTGGTCGTGCCATTGGTGCTCCGGCCAATTTTTTCTGCTACGCTGAAAAAGGTCAAGCCAATGGACAAAATATTTTTCAGTTCCGGGAGTAACTATGCCTTTGTGAAGGAGAAACTGAGCAAAATCGGCTCTATTGAAACTGTCGTCATTGTTCATCGTTTACCCATCAGTACCGGCTCATGGAAGCCAGGAAGACCTTAATATAATTTTGTCATGAACTTCTATGAGGATCGATTTCCGTTGGTGAGCAGAATAATCAATACCTGCCAGATACCAGATCTTTATACAATCGCATTTCATGTATCACTTCTAACCCTGACTAGCATACTGGCGTTTTCTTATATTTTTCCTATATTTTTCTCGTTGGGCTAGAAAAGCGTAAACTGCCTGAATAACCAACGAACCAGAGAGCGAAAGAATCAGGTACTCAAGGGAAATCTGCCGTTAATCTGCTGATATTGGTTAACTAAAGAGCCTTTTGCAAAAATATAGACAATGAACACTCTTCTTTTTATTCCCGGTGCCTGGATGGGTCAATGGGTCTGGGAGAAACTCAGGAAAAAGCTTCCTCCGGACATACCGACACTCTCCCTCACTCTCTCCGGATTGACGAGAGAGACCACCAGCCCGGCGGATATACATCTCAGCACCCATATCAGTGATGTCGAACAGTTCATCGATGAACAGAAGCTGGAAAACACCATATTGGTTGGTCATAGCTATTCAGGTTATCTTGCACCAATTGTCGCCTCAAGGCGGCAGGATGTGGTTCACCACGTTATCTATATCGAAGCATTTTTGCCGGTAAACGGTAAAAGTTTATTGGAGTCAACGGGTCTTGATAGCGACCATGAAATTGATCTGATTACCAATAACCAGGGGAAATGGCCGGCTCCAACCCTCCGTGAACTGCAGGAACAGCATTTTTTAGACGAACAGCAAAAAGAGTGGTTGAGTAGGAATTTTGTTGGTCACCCGGGCCAGACCGTTATGGAGAAAGCGCAACTTGGCGTTCCTATAGAGGAAATACCAGCAAGTTTCATTGGTGCGAACAAACCGGATATCAACTGGACATATCCAAATTGTAAAATTGAATACCATTTGCTTGAGGCTGGACATTGGCCAATGATCGCTGCACCTGAAAAATTGGCAAAAATTATAGCAGCAATATTTTATAAACAGAACACATTGTAAATACTGGAAGATGAGCGGCAGCGGCAATATCCCCATTTTCATACTTTAAAACCGGTTTATTTACTATTGAATAGATTTGGCCCCAATCCCTCAATAGCTGCTGAGCATGATACTTTAACCAAGAATTCCTGCGCTGGTTTATCTCACCTGGCCAATTTTGTCCCCCAATCGCTGCTAACATAACCAGGCGATTCTGATCTATAAAAACCATTCCAAAAAGTTAGGATACATGTAGCCAACGGGAGAAGAGGTATTATACTTTTCCTATCAATCTAACCCCAACTTTTACATATGGTCAGCTATAATTTTTATAGCTGTACCGGTCATTTTCCCAGATCGAGGAGGTATTATGATAACACTGAACGTAAATGGAAAAGACTATTCCGTTGATGCCACTCCCGATGAACCATTGTTATGGGTGATTCGTGAAAAACTAGGACTTACCGGAACCAAGTTTGGCTGTGGCCAGTCGCTTTGCGGGGTATGCACAGTTTTAGTAGATGATGAAGCTGTCAGGTCCTGTGTTACCGATGTAGGTGATGTTGCGGGCAGTAAAATAGTTACCATAGAGGGTGTACCCGATGATCATCCCGTGAAACAAGCCTGGGTTGATGATCAGGTACCGCAATGCGGCTACTGTCATCCGGGCCAGATAATAGGTGCAGTATCCCTGCTCAAGGAGAACCCGAAACCCACGGATGCTGACATTGACTCGGCCATGGACGGTATTGTCTGTCGCTGCGGCACATATGCAAGAATCCGTAGAGCGATTCACCACGCTTCTGCGGATGGAACTGCTGGAGGGAAATCATGAAAGCGATCATCAATCTAAGCAGAAGAGATTTTATCCAAAAGAGCACAATCCTTACCTCGGGTCTGTTACTTGGTTTTTATCTCCCCAAAAAAGGGTTGGCTATTTCAAGTGCTACAACATTTGCACCAAATGCATTTTTACGAATTGACCGTACTGGCACAGTGACCTTCATGCTCAACAAGGCTGAAATGGGCCAAGGTGTTTACACTTCTCTTCCCATGATTATTGCTGAGGAGCTTGAGTGTAACTGGCAGGACATTAAGGTGGAACACGCCCCCGTCGATCCTGCCTACGACCATACAATGTATGGACCGATAATGGTAACAGGGGGTAGTACAAGTGTTAGGAGTGAATGGGAGCGCTTAAGAAAGGCTGGTGCGGCTGCCCGGATGATGCTGATTGGTGCGGCGGCGAAAAAGTGGCAGGCTATGCCCGGCGAGTGCACCGCCAGTGGTGGCGAAGTGAGTCATAGCAAAACCGGGCGCAAGATCGCTTACGGAGATCTCGTCGAAGAAGCTGCAGCTCAGGAAGCACCGGAAGACATTGTGCTCAAGCCTTCATCTGAGTTCAAACTCATCGGCAAAGAAATGGCCAGGCTTGATGTGCCCGAAAAAGTTGATGGCACCGCTCTATTCGGCATCGATATCACCCTTCCGGGAATGTTTACAGCAGTGGTTGCCAGGCCACCTGTGCTTGGCGGAAAGGTAAAGACCTTCGATGATACCGCTGCAAAAAAAATTCCGGGAGTACATACAGTCGTGGCCATTGATCGTGGTGTTGCTGTTGTCGCGGATGGTTTCTGGAGCGCAAGTCTTGGTCGGGACAGTTTGGACATTGACTGGGACAATGGCATACTGGCGAATCTTGACAGCGACAAACAGGCTGAAGAGTATGCCAAGATGGCAGAAAAACCGGGATTGCCGGCCGCTGATCGCGGTGATATAGAAACGGCCCTGCAGCAGGCGGAAAAAACGCTTGAGGCTGCCTACGAGCTGCCCTATCTAGCCCACGCCCCAATGGAGCCGCTCAATTGCGTTGCCGATGTCCGCAGTGATGGCTGTGATCTCTATACGGGATCACAATTTCAAACGGTGGATCGCAATAATGCTGCTGCCGCGGCCGGACTTCCCCCGGAACAGGTCAAGTTACACAACACGTATTTAGGGGGTGGCTTCGGCAGACGGGCAGTAATCGACAGTCATCATATTGTCGAAGCAACGCAGATTTCCAAAGCTGTCGGAGCTCCCGTAAAGGTGATTTGGACACGAGAGGACGACATCCAGGGAGGATATTACCGCCCACGCACTTACACCAAAGTGATCGGCGGACTCGACGATGACAACAATCTCATCGCCCTGAAGCAGGTAATCGTCGGTCAGTCCATTGCCAAGGGCACCCCTTTCGAGGAGGCAATGATCCATGATGGTGTGGACCACACCTCCGTTGAAGGAGCTTCTGACTCGGTATATGCCATACCCAATTTTCGGGTTGAGTATCACATGGCTCCTGCCGGTGTTCCTGTTCTCTGGTGGCGGGCTGTAGGACATACCTTCAATGCTTATGTCAAAGAGTGTTTCATTGATGAAATGGCCAAGATGGCCGGTAAGGATCCCTATCAATTCCGGCGGACGCTTCTTAAAAACAACCCGCGGGAGTTAGCCGTCCTGGATCTTGCCGCAACAAAGGCAAATTGGTCATCCCCATCACCAAAAGGGCAAGGCAGGGGAATTGCTTTTCATACCTCATTTGGCTCTCACGTCGCCATGGTCGCTGAAATCAGCATTAATCAGCGTGCCAGGGTAAAGGTAGAAAAAGTTGTGTGTGCCATTGATTGCGGACAGACCGTCAATCCGGATACCATTGTTGCTCAGATGGAGTCAGGAATTGTTTTTGGTCTCTCAGCCGGCTTCTATCAAGAGATCACTTTTCGAAACGGTAGAGTACAGCAGGATAATTTTGATAGTTATGATCTGCTGCGTATGAGTGAAATGCCAAAAGTCGAGGTACACATCGTTGACAGCACAGAACCACCCGGCGGGGTTGGTGAACCCGGTGTACCTCCGATTTGTCCTGCAGTGGCCAATGCAATTATGAGTATCACCGGAAGGTCTCTGCGACATCAACCATTCAGGCAGGAGGATATTGCTGCATAGCTGATACCTAATATTTTGCAATACCCTGGAACACAGCATCGAATGAACTCGCCCGGATGCTCACGGCAGCAGGTGAGTTGGTAGAAAGAGTGAGTCCGGTGCATGGTAAGCACACCCTAATTTCCAGGTAGTATTCTGTAGTGATAAAGTGTAATAATCCGAATACATAGCTTTTTATTCATCCATTTGAAAAGTAGTGGTGGATCACGATGTTGATCAAGCAATTACAGTATGGCCAATAAGCGGATATGTCCTGTAGAAAGGGCAGGAAGTTTAGACAGCCGGTTGCGCCGGCTTGTGCAGAATCCCCATACAATTCTGCAGCCTTTTGTACAAGAGGCTATGACCGTTATTGATCTGGGTTGCGGCCCGGGTTTCTGCACTTTGGATATGGCCAGTTTGGTTGGCCCTCTCGGCCGGGTCATTGCCTGTGATGTGCAAACGGGAATGCTTGATAAATTGCAGGCAAAAATCCAGGGAACCGACCTTGAAGAGCGTATAATTCTGCATAAATGTGATAATAGAAACATCGGTATTGATGAGAAAGTCGATTTCATACTTGCCTTTTACGTTGTTCATGAACTGGCTGACCAGCAATCTTTCTTCAAAGAAGTGATGGCAATCCTGAAAATCCAAGGTGCTTTACTGATTATCGAGCCGCCATTGCATGTTTCCAGGAAAGATTTCGACGAAACCATCTCCATTGGTCAACAAGCTGGGCTGCTTGTTGAAGAGGGACCGAGGGTGTTTTTAAGTAAGACCATACTCATGAAAAAGGCAGGAAAACAGCAAGACAACATGAAAACGACATGACGACTAAGGCAATCAGATTACAACATGTTTCCTCACCGATTGGAGAGCTGCAGATTGGGTCCTTTGACGGTAAATTGTGCATGCTTGATTTTCGTTATCGAAGAATGCGGCAAACAATCGATACCAGAATTCAAAGTATGCTTGGCTGCCAATTTATCATGGAAACGGACGACATCATTGCCGCAGCTCTACAACAACTCGATGAATACCTTCAGGCAAAAAGAAGGGTGTTCGACATCCCACTTGTCCACTGCGGCAGCGTTTTTCAACGCAGGGTCTGGGAGGCATTGGCTGCCATTCCCTACGGCCAGACATCCACCTACCTGCAACTTGCCGAAAGCATCGGTAACAAAAAGGCAGTTCGTGCAGTTGCCGCCGCTAATGGGGCCAACTGCATTGCCATTATTATCCCCTGTCATCGTATCATTGGCAGTGATGGCAAGCTTGTGGGCTATGGCG
>JASJDT010000051.1 GCA_030065655.1 Desulfocapsaceae bacterium
TTGAAGCAGGCATATATTAGTTATTCAGTCGGCGACTTCCGTTTACAGGCTTTGGCAAAGTACCAGAGACGTACGAGCGAATCGCGTATTTTATCATCTTCTATCACACTGACCTGTTCTTCAAATATTTTCAACTCCTCCGGGTCAGGTGGATTATAGCTAAGCTCAGGCAGTTCATACCCACCAGTCTCATCATCGCCTCTGGCCAAAACGAACTTAATATCCTTGAGGCGTGACATCTTCAACGTCGCATTAACAGCCTCGAGAATTCGCAATTTTTCAAATTGAAGCTGCTGCATCCAGGCGGAGCTTTCAACCTCTATCCAAAGCACATCTTTAACGATTTTCAATGGGCGTGAGCACTCGGCAATTTCTTCCTCAACGATCTCCGCCCACTTTGAGAAGAAGGAATGCATGTCCAGCTTGGCGGCCCAGCCCTGGTGGCGCGCCACCTTCGGCAGGACTCCAGCAATGCTGGTATATCTTTTATATCTTTTCTTTGCCATGACAATTGTCGGTTTCGTAATAAGCCACGAAATCAGACGGGGAAACCTCGTAACTTGTTGAATTAACCTGTTGCACCTGCAAGCTCTGAGGGTTTTTGCTAGTCCATCACAGTTCAGACTATAATACCGAACTGGCTATTCTTTAATGTGGATCAGGAAAAATCGCAAGAAATGACGATTATCACCATAAAAAAAGCCCGCATACCGTGAAGTATGCGGGCTTTCGACTGAGGAGTCAGCCTGATTTAGTGCCTTACTCTTAGCAAACAACGGTCGGGAACACTAAGAATGGGTCCCTTTATTTGCTTAAACTGGCTGCTACAGCCAAGGCACTTATCCCAGTTGGGGCTAGTAAACTGCCAGGTATTCGTCAAGCTCCCACTGGGAGACGTAAGTACGGAATGCATCCCACTCCTGGATTTTTGCTTCGACATATTTTTCGAAGATATGCTCGCCAAGGGTCGCTTTTGCTATCGGATTGGCCACCAGCTCATCAACGGCTTCCTTGAGGTTGGCAGGTAGCACGGTAATGCCTTCTGCACTCATCTGGGCATCGTTCATTTCGAAGATATCCTTGTCAACTGGGGCAGGTGCGGAAAGCTTGTTCTTGATACCGTCAAGACCGGAGTTGAGCATCATGGCAAAGGCCAGGTAGGGGTTACAGCTAGGATCCGGACACCGTATCTCGGTTCTGGTGGACATCCCGCGAGCGGCAGGAATACGAACAAGCGCTGAGCGGTTGGAGGCTGACCAGGCAGCATAAACTGGAGCTTCGTAACCGGGCACCAGTCTCTTGTAGGAGTTCACCAGCGGATTGGTAACTGCGGCAAAACCGCGGGCATTCTTCAGAGCCCCGGCAATATACTGATAGGCTACCTCGGAAAGCTGCAGAGGAGCTGACTCATCGAAAAAGGCATTGGTACCATCAAGATTGAACAGGGACTGATTGGTATGCATACCGGAACCGTTAATGCCGAAAATTGGCTTTGGCATGAAGGTGGCATGCAGACCGTAGTTCTTGGCGATGGTCTTGACTACCCATTTAAAAGTTACGGTGTTGTCAGCTGCGGCCAGCGCATCGGCATACTTGAAGTTGATCTCATGCTGGCCTTCGGCAACCTCGTGGTGGGAGGCCTCGATCTCAAAACCCATGGATTCGAGGGTTTCGATAATCTCACGGCGGCAGTCGTTGGCCATATCCTCAGGATCAAGCGAAAAATAGCCGGCAACATCACTGGTTTTGGTAGAAGGAGTACCGTCGCCATTTTTTTCAAAGAGGAAGAATTCCGCTTCGGTACCAACATTCATGGTGTAGCCGAGTTCTTTGGCCTCTGCCAGCACGCGCTTCAAGTTAACTCGCGGACAACCCTCAAAGGGTGTGCCGTCTGACTTGTAGACGTCGCAGATGATCCGGGCAGCGGCTATACCATCCTTGTTCCGCCAAGGCAGGACAGTAAAAGTATCATAATCCGGCTTGAGATACATGTCTGATTCGTTGATTCGGACAAAACCATCGATGGAAGAACCATCAAACATGATATCACCATCCAATGCCTTCTCAATCTGGCTCAAAGGGAGGGCAACGTTCTTCATGAACCCGAATATATCGACGAACTGAAGACGAAAATAGCGAATGTTTTTCTCTTCAATGGTTTTCATTATTTCTTCACGTGTCATTTTACAGTCTCCTTACAATTAGATTTGTTTACTCCACATCCCTGGAGCCACCTACGATTCAATCCTATTCCATTTAACATTTATTACAAAAAACGCAACAAACAAATCAATTTTTACTACAAATTTGTCATTTTCTAGTCGCTAATTGCCAACACAATGCAGCAAACCCTCAGTTAATTCTCTTTTAAACTCATCCTCTTCAATCTTTGTGCCAGTTCTATCCAATACATAAAATACATCAATTGACCACTCAACCTCCGTGGCAATGAATGCCTTGAAAATATTAATCCCAAAATCAGCAAGCGTCTGAGTGACCCGATAAAGCTGTCCCTCTCTTTCTCGACCGTAGACCTCGATAACGGTATAGGTGCTGGAGGTCTCATTATCGATGGTAATCCGTGGTTGCTGCCGGGAGATGAGTTCTTTTTTCCGGCCCTGCTGGGAGGCAAGCTTTTTATAGAGCCTGTGGCTCAACCCAAGACGATGGGCAATAGCTCTATCCAACTCTACATTGAGCTCATGCCAATCCCGCTCATCGAAACCGAGACCATCGCTGGGCATGACATCCAGCACATCAACAACCGTACCATCACTCCAGGTGAAAATCTGAGCATTGAGCACGGTGAGATTATTCAACGCCAGAACCCCGCAAATCTTGGCAAGCAAGCCGGGTTGATCAAATGACATGATCAACAGTGACCATTGCTGCTTTTTCTCGGTAGCGAAAACCAGGGACTTCTGGCGCAGCAAACGGTAGTTGTCACGATGAGTGACAACATGACCGACCACTGTCTCTGGAGTAAAGGAAAGCAGATAATCATCAGTCAAATCGTTCACACTTACCCGCAAATCAGCTTCTGCCTCTAACAAATCACCAACCTGCTGGCGCAGCCAGAGTATCCCCTGCTCATGTTGACTTTCCACAAATCCGGCATGAGCCCGATCAAACCGGGAAAGCTCGAGATAGGGTCTGACGGTAAGATACATCTCCTGCAGCAACTGGGCTTTCCACTCACTCCAGGCGGACGGCCCGGTTGCCCGGGAGTCAGCTATGGCTAGAAGATAGAGCATTGCCAAACGCGAAGCCGTGCCGATCATTTCGGCACAGCTCTTCACAAAGGCAATGTCATTCAGATCCCTTCTCAGGGCATTTTCCGGCATAAAAAGATGCTGTCTGACGACAAAGCTCAAGTCCTCGCATTCCTCCTCACTCAAGCCCATACGCTGCCCGATACCAAAAGCAATTTCAGCGCCAAACTGACTATGATCTTTGCCGCTTCCCTTGCCGACATCGTGCAATAGTGCAGCCAGGTAAAGGACTCTGCTCGAAGCAACAATTTCGTACACTTCCTGCTGCTCATCAATCACCCGCTGCAGTTCATCAATTGCGTGCAGCGAGTGCCTGTCAACCGTGTAAATATGGTAAAGGTCATGCTGGGCAAGCGTGTAAATATTAGAAAATTCAGGAACATAAGCAGTCAGCAGACCAGACTCGAGCATACTGCCGAGCACTCCCACCACATCATCAGCCTTCTCCAGAATTTCCATAAATGGCTGAGCTGCTCTGGCAGATGAGCGGACCTTGTCGTTTATCAAATTAAGGTTGGCCGACACCATCTTGGATGAGCGATGATGCACGGGCACATCATACCTGGCGGAAGCCAGATAGAGACGAAGCAACAAATGCGGTTTCTTCTGCAGATCAGCAGACGAGGCGGTAAGATGAATACCGTTATTGCGAAGCTCGATTCCTGCCTCCACAACTTTGTCCGGCAATTTTCCCTGATCAGTACCAAGACCCAGCACATCATCAACATGAGCAAAGAAGAGATCGGTTACCACGGCGATATTCTGCAGATGGCTATACATCTCCTGCATCAGCACTTCCACCCCAAGAGAACCATCACGCCCTTTGTAGTCAAAGGCTTCGGCAATTTCTTCCTGTTGCTCAAAGTAGAGCTGATCATTTTTTCTGCCGGAAACGTAATGCAGTCGGTTACGCACCCTCACCAGCATATCCCAGGAGGTAATAAACGTATCATGCTCTTCCTCGGTGAGGATACCGGCATTGACGAGTCCCTGCATTCCCTCAAGACCATACATGACTTTGGCGGTCCAGAGCATTGCCTGAATATCACGGAGTCCACCTTTGCTCTCCTTAATATGTGGCTCAAGCAGATAGGAATGACTGCCAAATTTTTCCCGGCGCTCAAGACGCAACCGCTTCATCGTTTCAACAAAGTCCCGCCGTTGCCCTTCAACAAATTTTTCGCGATAATCCGAGAGTAATTTGAAATACAACAGTTGTGAGCCACACAGCAGCCTGGCATCCAGCATGGCTACACGGAAGTAAAAATCCTCTTCAGCCAAGGCCATCGCTTCTTCAACGGTACGTACGCCATGACCAACCTCAAAACCTGCATCCCAAAGAGGATAGAAGACTGCATCTGCTATTTTGGCAATATCCTCATCCCTGACCTCTTGGCGGAAAAGCACCATCAAGTCGATATCCGAATAAGGGAAGAGCTCCTGTCGACCATATCCGCCGAGAGCAACCAATGACACCAACTCTTCGACCCCCGCAACCTCTGCACCAAGAAAGCACTCTTGGATGAATTCGTCGGCAAGTTTGGAATAACCGCGCAGCAACGACTGGCCGCTCAAACCCTGTCTCCAGGCATCCTCGAGTGCTTCTCTTTTAGCCCGCAACGGAATCATTGTCGTGCTCTTCTTTTTCTCCAAATTGCGGACCTCACCAGCTAAGTAAAAAGGAATGATTCATTTGCACCTTATACGGCGTCATCGTTTTCTTCTCCGGTGCGAACCCGCAGGACACGTTCGACCGGTAATACGAAAATTTTGCCATCGCCGATCTTTCCGGTAAGGGCGGCATTTCTTATCACATCAACCACCTTGTCCACCTGGTCATCGGCTACGACTATCTCAATTTTCGCTTTTGGAATAAAATCGACCACATATTCAGCACCACGATAGATCTCCTTGTGCCCTTTCTGGCGACCATATCCCTTAACCTCAGAAGTGGTCATTCCCTGAATTCCCATGTCATTCAGAGCTTCTTTCACGTCATCCAGCTTGAAAGGCTTGACAATTGCTTCAATTTTTTTCATGTCGTCCTCTTGGTGATTACCGTCTTATCAAGATACATAGATACAGGAAGGGATTGCTCTCCCCAAGGTCAGATGACCAAGCCAGATAGTCCGGACCCCTTCCTTGTACAATTTCCTCTAGCAGGTAGCTCAGTTATTATATGCTGTCTCAGAATGTTCAGTAGAATCGAGACCTTCGACCTCACTCTCCTCGCTTAACCGCATACCCATCGTCGCATGTATAACCTTAAAAAGAACCCAACTGACGATGAAGGTGTAGACGCCAACAATGACCACGCCCTGCAGCTGAATAAGCAATTGGCCGGGATTGCCGTTAAGCAGACCGTCCACACCTCCTGGGTTCACGGCTTTAGAAGCGAATATGCCCAGGCAGAGGGTACCGGCAAGGCCACCCACTCCATGAATTCCAACAACGTCAAGCGAGTCATCGAGTTTCATTCTTTCCTTGGCATTGACGAACAGATAGCAGACAACTCCAGCAATCAGACCAATCAGAATGGCCGCATTCGGCCCAACAAAACCAGCTGTCGGAGTGATGGTCGCCAAGCCGGAAATGGCTCCGGACGCCGCTCCCAGAGTAGTGGCTTTGCCCTGATAAATGCGTTCCATAACCACCCACATTCCCATGCCCGCCATTGCAGCAAGGTGCGTAGCCACAAAAGCCGTGGCGGCCACTTCATCAGCAGCCAATGCTGAACCACCATTAAAGCCAAACCAACCAAACCACAGCAGGGCCGTGCCAAGCATGGTTAACGGCAGGTTATGCGGCATGAAACTGGAGCGGCCGTAGCCTCTTCTAGGACCTAATACCAAAACACCAGCCAGTGCAGCTACTCCGCAAGTGAGATGGACAACAAGACCACCGGCGAAATCCATAACCCCCATATTGCCGAGCCAGCCGCCTGCACCCCATATCCAATGACATACGGGATTATAGACAAAAATTGACCAGAGCACGGAAAAAATAACAAAGGGCCCGAACCGAACTCTCTCCGCAAACGCACCAGTAATAAGGGCTGGCGTAATCACTGCGAACATGCACTGGTATATCATAAACACCGTCTGAGGTATCGTCGAGGCATAATCAGGACTAGGTGCATTGGTCACCCCATTCAGGGCAAACCACTCGAGACTACCGATAAACCCACCGATATCTGGACCGAAAGACATGGAATAGCCGATATACACCCATTCGATCGATATAAGCGCAATCATGATCAAACTCTGCATGATTGTCCCCAGAACATTTTTACTTCGTACCATGCCACCATAAAATAGTGCGAGCCCGGGAGTCATCAAAAGTACCAGACCGGCTGCAGCAAGGATGAATGCGGTATCCGCTTTGTTCATCATGAGTTCCATGTCTTTCTCACCTCAACTTTTAAAAATTAAAAATGGGATAGAGACATACTTTGTTACCAAGTCGCCTCCACTCTTTTCTCTAACCTTCATCTGTCTAAACTTGAGCTTATCCCAGCCTCTACACCAAATAATGTGCCAGTTCATATTTTTAATATTGTAGATAAATATCATATTCTTATTGACGGATAACAGGATAAATTCACATTTGCTATTTTTTACATTTTTGTAATTTTCCTTTAAAGATATTACAATTTTGTAGGTATGTGCTTTTCACCCACCTGGTCTCAGATGATCTTTGCTTATGTGCTCTTTCTTCGCTCTTTGATTGCATTTTCTGCCAGCCGAACTATTCTTGGCATTACTGAAAATCCTTTTGAAACTGCAAACACACTCTTTTTGCTTATGAATGTTAACGGAAAGCACTATCGAACAATCTGGCCCTCATCCGATGATTCTCGAACTATTTGCATCATCGACCAGCGTCATCTCCCCCATTCCTTCGTGATTGAGGAGGTTAAAACTCTAGAAATGGCCTGGGATGCCATCCGGGAAATGCACGTTCGAGGTGCTGGTCTGATAGGAGCCACAGCCGGTTTTGCCATGCATCTTGCCGCCCTCGAGGCCAGCGATGTTAATTTTAATGCTGATCTTGAAGCAGCAGGCAACTATCTCAATACCAGCAGACCTACCGCTAAAAACCTCGATTGGGCAGTCAGGCGCATACTCAACACCGCCAGGCAGGCATCCGGTCTTGACGCCAAACGCTCACTCATCTTCGAGACGGCCTGCGCCATTGCCGATGAGGATGCATCCTTTTGCCAGCGGATAGGTGAGCATGGCCGGAATATCATTGAAGATATCAGCAGGCGAAAAGAAGGACAGCCGGTAAACATCCTTACTCACTGCAATGCGGGCTGGCTGGCCTTTGTCGATTACGGCAGTGCTACAGCTCCCATTTATGCCGCCCATAAAAACGGAATCAAAGTTCATGTATGGGTTGACGAAACACGTCCCTGGAATCAGGGTGCCAAACTCACTTCCTGGGAAATGCACCAGGAGGGTGTCCCATATACTCTCATTACCGACAATGCCGGAGGCCACCTGATGCAAAAAGGTATGGTCGATCTTGTCCTGGTCGGCACAGACAGAACCACCCATACCGGTGATGTCGCCAATAAAATTGGGACTTACCTCAAAGCACTTGCTGCTAAAGACAATAATATTCCCTTCTATGTGGCACTGCCCTCCTCCACCTTCGACTGGGAAATCGACAACGGCTACGATATACCCATCGAGGTTCGTGCAGGGGAAGAAATAACCAGGGTAAGCGGAATGTGTGATGATGGACGGATGGAACAGGTTTGGGTCGCCGATAAAACAACACCGGCGGAAAACTACAGCTTTGATATCACCCCGGCCCGATTGGTAAGCGGATTAATAACGGAACGAGGCGTTACCAAAGCGCAACGTTCTGCCATTCATAGACTGTTCGAGATTGACTAAGCTAGAGCGGCAACCTAGAGGTTGTCGCCATCGGCGGTATGCTCTTCATCATAGGTAATCACATCATCGTTGCCCAGATAGTTGCCGATTTGTATTTCAATAATTTCAAGCATGACGGCGCCCGGGTTTTCTAGGCGATGAACCACGCCCTGCGGAATACTCACCGACTGGTTCTCACTAAATAGAGAGGACCCCTTTCCCGCCGTGACTCTTGCCGTGCCACTTACCACGACCCAGTGTTCGTGCCGGTGATAATGCTTTTCCAGAGCAAGACTGGCACCGGGCTGTAAGCACATTTTCTGAATTCTGTAGCGTTGATCTGTCAGGAGAACAGTCGTGCTCCCCCACTGCTTGAGGGTGGTGGTCTGATAACGACTTTCTTCACGCTTGGCTTTTTTCAGATACTCAACCACCTGCTTGACACTTTGAATCTTTGACATGGAGGCCACCAGCAAAGCATCGGCGGTTTCCACCACAGCGACGTCTTCCAGGCCGATAGCAGCCACCAGCCTATCCTCCGCTATGATCAGGCTGTTGCTTGTTTGCCTGGTAATCACATCACCTTTAATCGCATTACCATCTTCGTCCCGCTCCATTATTTCTCGGAGAGCTCGCCAGGTACCAAGATCCATCCAGGAAACATCCAAAGGAATGACAGTGCCGCAAGTAATGTTTTCCATCAAGGCGTAATCAATGGATGTTTTATCCGCCTTTGCCATGCTCTGGCCATCAAAACAAAAAAAAGGACTGGCGTATTCACCCATTTCCGTGGCCTCAATCATCGTCTCATAAATTGGTCTGCAATGATCGATCATTTCCTGACGCAGTGTTTTTTCAGTAAAGACAAGTATACCGCTATTCCAGTAGTAGTTGCCGGAAGCCAGATAGTCTCTGGCATGATAGAAATCTGGTTTTTCTTTAAAGGAAACTATCGTCCCATCCCCACCTGCCTCAATATAGCCAAAACCGGAATCCGGCCAGCCGGGAGTGATGCCAAAGGTGACAATGCGGCCGTTGGCGGCCTGGTCTGCAGCCTTTTCCAGAGCAGTCAAAAACTGCTCATCTGCTTCCATTAAATGATCGGATGGCAAGGTAAGGATAACGGTGTTTTCGTCATAGTAGCGGCGCACATATTCAGCAGCACCGGCAACTGCCGGTCCTGTGTCTTTGTCATGCGGTTCTAGAAGAATGGTGTAATCAGAAAACATCTCCAAACCATCAATCTGTTGCTGAACCACCAAGCCATATTCTTCGCCGGCAACAACAAGAGGTGGGTTACTGTCGGGGATCCGGGCAACCCTGATCAGGGTGTTTTGGAGAAGCGATTTTCCACCGGTTAGCTGCAGCAGCTGTTTGGGATAGGTCTCCCGGGAGAGCGGCCATAACCGCGACCCACTTCCCCCAGCCAGAATGACCGGTTGAATTTTTTTCATCTGCTACCTCGTGTTATATCTTCAGAAAGGTACATTTGCCGTACTTACCCTCTGATGAGCTCCAACAGCTCGTCGGTTTTTCTATCCAAAAGCGGTCGATCTCCTTTACTTTCCACATTGAGCCGCAGGACAGGCTCGGTATTTGACGAGCGAACATTAAATCGAAAATCATCATAGGCAACGCTCAGGCCATCGGTGAAATCAAGCTCACCGTCACCATAACGCTCACGAATTTTGGCAATTACAGCTTCGGCATCGGCCACGGTACTGTTTATTTCTCCGGAAACAGGATAGGATGCCATCATGTCTCCGACCAATGAAGATATTGCCTGACCCGACTTGCTCAGTAATGACGCCACCAGCAACCAAGGAATCATGCCGGAATCACAATAGCCAAAATCACGGAAATAATGATGAGCCGACATCTCCCCGCCATAAACCGCATCTTCAACCCGCATCCTCTCCTTGATAAATGCATGTCCGGTTTTCGTCATCACTGCGGTGCCGCCATTCCTGTTAATCTCGTCAATAGTATTCCAAATAAGCCGAGGGTCATGGAGTATTTTAGAACCCGGTTGCTGGGTCAGCATCTCTCTTGCCAATACCCCGACAAGATAATATCCCTCAATGAATTCGCCATTTTCGTCCCAGAAAAAGCAGCGATCAAAATCGCCATCCCAGGCAATGCCCAAATCGGCTTCATGCTCCTTTACCGCCTCAGCCGTTGCACGCCGATTCTCGACAAGAAGCGGATTAGGGACGCCATTGGGAAAGGTACCGTCCGGCTCTTGATTAAGCATGATTATTTTAAAAGGTAACTGTCCCGCCAAGAGTTCCAGCACCGGCCCGGCACAGCCGTTTCCACAATTTGCAACTATTTTCAGGGGTTTGAGTTTAGCCACATCAACATAGCTAAGCAAGTGATCAATATAGGTCTCGCGCAGGCTGAAAGAATCACACTTCCCTCCTTCTGCCGAAGCCGGCTGATTTTTCGATACCGCTGTGTACTCAGCCAGTTTGCTAAGTCCGCTGTCGCCTGATAGCGGTCGTGCACCCTTCAGAACAATCTTCATACCATTATAATCGGCAGGATTGTGGCTGGCAGTGATCATTATCCCGCCATCAACCCCTTCATTTTCAAGACTGAAGGCGCCATGGTAAATTTCTTCTGTGCCGCACAGACCAATATCTAAAACATTGCAACCTCCATGCAGCAATCCTTGTATGCAACTCTCTTGAAGCGCCGGACCGCTTAGTCGAATATCCCGGCCAATGACCACCTTCTGCAAATTAAATATATCAGCCAAGCCGCGGCCGATCTGATAGGCCAGGTCAACATTAAGTTCGTCTGGCACTTTCCCACGTATGTCATAGGCTTTAAAACAGGATGGGTGCTCAATTTCCATATTTATTCCTTCTCCTGAAGTATATATCTATAAAAATTACCTACAGTCTCTTTCCTTCCCGAAATTACAAATATTCCCATTTCACTTTATATATCAAGCGGGGTATGTCTTTGAAACCCTTCCCAGGAATATATACTCTGGCAGTCTATAAACAAGTGGTGATCTTCCTTTTAAGATAGATATCGCAAAGTATAAAACCAGGCAAACGATGAATGCAGGTATCCAATATCTCAATTTTGAAAAATTGGCCTGGACAACAGCTTGGGAGAGAATTGAATAAGCTGGCAGACACCCCACGATGGGGAAGATCTGTTTTGAAAGATTCAAATATTAGAGTAATTCCAGAGACTCCGGCGATCTCGACAATGCCGTTCGAAGCCGCTTAACCGCTCCAAAAACATCTCACTTTCGGTTTTCTCCTGTTTTTTGGCAAAGCAAAGCTGGAAACCGGTGATATAAAAATCCGGATTTTTATCCTTGTGGCACCATCGGCTATGGGCATCAAAAATCAGATCCTCGTGGCTGCAGGTCACAGCCGGCAGCTTTAAACGAAGACGTTGCCTGGAATCCAGTGAAATCGCCGAACCACTGAGCATCATTAATCCGTTAGCAGAAAAATTGACGACGTGCCCAAGAAGGCTCCCCTTTTTATCGTCATGCACACGCAAGTAGAATATCAGGTTCTTCCTCTCATACTTTCTTCTCTCTCCTCTTCGTTTATTTCCTGATGGGCTCATCCTTTACCTCCTGTCCAATATTGACAAGCTGAACATCGCCAACCGCACCGAGGATTTCGCCACATACAACGACCACTCCACTGATGCCCTCTATTTCACCCGCCAAGCCAAGAGCAGCATTAACATCCTGCTTGCCGCCACCTTTGAGTCCCACTTCATTTCCTATTCTGGTAGCAGCCGCATCGGCCAGATAGGCTGATCTGGCCACAACGGTTACCGAATCAGCCTTGCCCATGCTGAGACTGTGCCCTACTGTACCCGAAGATGTACAGATTCCCCATGCTCCCGATGATGATAGTTCAATTCCCACCCGGTTGCTCAAAGGAGATTCGCCAGCGAATATGGAAACAATCGATGGCTGTGGACGAAGGAGAAAAATATCCCCGCCATTTTCTATAATTATCTCTTCAACTCCTTCGCGATTGAGCTCACGCCCTACAAACTCGGCTATACCTCCAGCAACGGCTGCCATCGGTCCGACCCCGGCTTTTCTGCCGGCATCAAACATCTGCTGAATCAGTCTTGGCGCATCGAAATCTTTGGGTAGAGGGGTAAGAGACGAGTAGAAATGGGGGTGACGAACTATGTATTCTTCTAGTTGAAGGCGGCACTGTAAAACCAACTCCTGAGCGCGCCGGTGAATATTGCGGTCTGCCTGTATGTGAAGATCGGTTTCCTTGACCTTAACCTGGGTGGTGATCAAACCGGCAGACTTTTGCCTCTGCCGGTAACTGCGTACCGTGTAATCACATGGATCTTTCCTTATTTTTCCACTTTCCAAGGCCATGGCTTATCATTTCCTTGAGTATCAGGTGGTGGTGAATCTATCATCTCGGCCACCTGAAAACACTGGTATGCATACTGTAAAGTTGCAACTTCGCCACATTAGAGTATTGTTACCAGTTATATACCACCCGTGTCCACCAAAAAGAGTAAGCATCTCTTATCAGCATACGCCATACCATGACTGCAGCACAAGAAATTATCCTGTTATTCACTAAATACCCGCAACCAGGGAACAGCAAGACCCGCCTTATCCCGGCACTCGGACCAGATGGTGCTGCGGATTTGCAACGAGCCATGACTCTGTCAATTTGTGAGAAAATAAAGGATATTGCCGCAAAACGCCCGTGTCACACCCGGATTTACTACACCGGTTGCAGTGTCGGAGAGATAAAAAATTTATTAGGGAAAAGTTTTAGCTATCAGCAACAACAGAGGGGAAATCTTGGCCAACGGATGTGTGCAGCAATATCTCAACATCTTGGCAAATACCACGCAATCATTCTTGTTGGCGCTGATTGTCCGGCAGTTGATGGTGATATTCTTCTCGATGGTATGGAAAAGTTGAGAGATAGTCATGCGGTCATCGGTCCAGCCTTTGATGGCGGCTATTATCTCATCGGGGTGCGGGGCGATGTTGCTAAATCAAGCCTTGCCCATATTTTTTCTAATATTTCCTGGGGGAGCGCCAAAGTGTGTGAACAAACCCTAGAACGAATGACAACATTGAACATGCGCTACCAACTACTACCAAAACTTCATGACATCGACACTCCTGAGGACCTCAAATATCTCCATAATCATCCCGGCACTGAATGAGGAGGACAACATCCCCTCTTTGGCTGAGAATCTTGGCTCCAATCACGAGATAATTCTCGTCGACGGCGGCAGTGACGACCGCACTATTGAGCTCGCGTACCGCTATGGTTTCAAAGTCATTGAAAGCACCCGGGGAAGAGGCTACCAGCAAAACAGAGGAGCTCTGGAAGCGCAGAGAGAAATTCTTCTGTTTCTTCATGCCGATACCCGATTGCCTGAAAATTTCGCCACGGCTGTACACCAAACTATGGAAAAACCTCGTTGCATTGCCGGTGCCTTTAAACTAGCCATTGCCAATCCGACTCTTGGCATGCGCTTTGTCAGTGCCTGTACCAACCTGCGGTCCCGCTACTTACAACTCCCCTATGGCGACCAGGCTATCTTTCTCAAAAAGAAGAAATTTGTAGAACTCGAGATGTTTCCTGAAATCCCGATTATGGAGGACTATGTTTTTGTCAGGCGGGCCAAAAAATATGGGCGGATTTATACTTTAGAAGAAAAAGTAGTGACTTCAGCAAGAAGGTGGCAGAAACTTGGAATAATTCGGACAACAGTTATCAATCAACTCGTACTTTTAGGATTTTTTTGTAAAGTGCCGCTACGGTGGCTGGCTTCACTCTACCGTCGTTGATTTATTTCCCTTGGATTCACTGCCATTATCCTGCCAGGCCTGATCGAAAAACTCGATGACATCTTCAGTGGATATTGCTGGAGTCTGCTGAATCAATGACTTACGCACATCTTCGTCACGGATTATCTCTCTGGCATAATCCGCGGCGCTATTCAGACCATCGCAGGTCTGGCACTCTCGCAACATGTCATTTTCCGAAGATAATACCGACCCCAATACCATGTGGAGCAGGAGAATAACGATGGATGCCTTCACCGCTCCCATGAGTACTCCCAAAGACTTATCGAACCATTTATTGAAATTTACTTCGACAACAAGTGAGAGAACTTTACCGAGCAGAAAAGCAATGAGAAATGTCGCCAGAAAGACAGCCACAAAACCGGTGAGAAAGACTACCTTGGGATTGTCTGAGAAATCTGGTAAAAAGGGAAGAAATTTATCGTAATGCTGACTGGCAAAGTAGTAGCCTATACAGAGGGCGAGCAAACCGCTGATCTGTTTCAGAAGACCAACCCAAAAGCCACGGATAACAAAGAGCAGCAAAAGGCCCAGAACAACAAAATCATATCCTGTCAAGATGACACCGGTCTCCATAACTTCTTCCTTTTAAATAGACGTGTGAACTGGCCAGCCGTCTCTGAAAACGTAGCAGGAAACATGCGAATTGCAACATATTTTTGAAGTAACTATCGTGTCTTCCATATCTCAAAATAAAATGGAAAATCTGTTTCCGGTTCAATTACTGCAAAGCGGCCATCATGTTTTTCCAGACTCGCCGCTAGCAGTGGTCATGCTGGCAGTAGATGCTTTTGATGAGATTTCTGCCGATGAGGGCTTCCTTGATATCTGGCTTGCCCCGAGTGAACAGCAGCGATTTGCCTCTTTCAAGCTGCCAAAACGGCAAAAAGAGTGGCTTGCCGGCCGAATATGCACCAAAATCGCCGTGCAAAAGTTTCACTCTCAACTATCTCATATACCTTCTGATAGAGTGACGGTAGTCAATGATGAAAATGGACGTCCTGCTCTTTTTCTCGATGATTCCTCCTTTCCGAGTCTGGAAACAAGTCTTTCTCACAGCGGTGAATTTGCCCTGGCCTTGGTCGCCGAGAACTATTGTGGCGTCGATATCCAGGAAAGCCGAGATACTCTCTTACGTGTAAAGGAACGGTTTTGCACTGAGTCAGATGAACGGGTTCTGGCTACTGCTTTTGCCAATACCCCTGGGCTCATCGAACTCAATCTGCTCTGGACCGTCAAGGAAGCAATCCGTAAAACCATGAGCTACCAGCATATTCCGGATTTTCTGAAGATCAATCTTGATCGGGTCGGGCAGCTCAATCATGACACCTTCGCTTTTCATTGCCATTATCAGCACAATCTAATGACAGCAGTCTGTGGTCATTATAAGAGCTATGGCTTAGCTTTTTGTATTTCACCAGGATAGCAAGATGCCGGAACTGCCAGAAGTTGAAGTAATCCGCCGGGGTCTTCTTCCCCTGCTCGTAGGCAAGCGCATTATCGACATACGCCACAGCGGCAAAAGTTTGCGAACACCGGTACCGCTGACAACGATGCGGGAAAGACTAATTGAGTCGGTAATCACCGATATACAGCGTCGGGCCAAATACCTGCTCTTCTTAACTGATCGTGAAGATCTTTTTATCATCCACCTTGGCATGACCGGAAAACTGGGAGTCTGTCCGCCGGAACTGCCGCAGGCTAAACATGATCATTTATTCTTCCTGCTCGATGACGGCAAGGAACTCCGCTATCATGACACCAGAAGATTTGGATCTATTCACGTGATTAACCGGGAAAGCCGGCAAACCGAAGAGCCTCTCTTTTTCCAGACAACGGGACCGGAACCCTTCAGTGACTCTGTTACCGCCAACTACCTCAAAAAAAAGGCAAAGGGCAGCTCCCAACCGATTAAAACGTTCATCATGAACAGCAGGATCATAGCTGGAGTTGGTAATATCTATGCCAACGAAAGCCTTTTTTCAGCAAAAATTCACCCTCGCCGCCCTGCCGGAAAATTGACGATGAAGCAGTGGCAGTGTCTCCTTGATAAGATCCGTGCTGTTCTCAAAGAGGCCATTGCCTGTGGTGGTTCGACCATCAGTGATTTTGTCAATGCTGGGGGCGAACGGGGTTACTTTCAGATAAACTTTCGGGTGTATGGCAGAGCTGGTAAGCCATGTCGGAACTGCGAGCAGTCTTTGCAAAAAACCGTTATTACCGGTAGGGCCAGCTATTTCTGTTCTCGCTGTCAAAAACGTTGAG
>JASJDT010000047.1 GCA_030065655.1 Desulfocapsaceae bacterium
GTGCTCTGCTTGGCGAGTTGCTTGACCGTTTCAGTTTCAAACACTTCAGGGTGTTTTCTGCCACGAACGCAGACTGCCTTGAGGTTCTTTGATCCCATAACTGCGCCCATGCCATTTCGTCCATTGGCTCGCGTGCACATGGAGATGAGTGCTGAGAAAAGGACGTGGTTTTCTCCTGCAATACCGCATTGCAAAACTCTGGCTCGTGGTTCTCCAATTTCAGCTAGAATGATGTCCTGAACCGATCCTGTATCTTTACCCCACAAGTGCCCTGCTTCATGGAGTTTTACTTCACCATCAATGATCGATAAATAGAGAGGTCTATTGGCCCTTCCCTTGAGTATAACTGCATCATAGCCAGCAAACTTTAACTCTGCAGGGAAAAAACCACCTGACTGACTATCACCAGCCAACTTTGTCAAGGGAGATTTTGCGGAGACTACCAGTCTTGACATGCCAGGCGCTGAAACCCCGGTGGTGACTCCAACGGAGAGGCAAAGAACATTTTCAGGTCCTAATGGGTCAACTCCTGCTTTCATCTCTTTCAAGAGATAGTACATGTTTAGAGCGCTGCCACCTCCATACATCCTGTAAAACCACTCTTCCTGATGCTCGATGTGAATTTTTTCAGTGGTTAAATCCACATGCAAAATTTTCCCGGTATACCCGTAGCTCATTTTCTGTCTCCCATGGATGGATTTGTAGAGTTTGGGGCAAAACTACGCATGGACAATAGAAAACACAAATGACATTCCTGCATGGAAACCATGCAAAAGAATCATTTGCCGAAAAAAGTCGTGCCAAGCTAAATGAGGAAAAAATTCAATTCCGACTTGGGAGGCAAGGCATGGAATACATACGACTAGGAAAATCTGGACTAAATGTCTCAAAGATATGTCTTGGGACAATGAATATGGGGAGCAATAAGTGGAAGGATTGGATTTACAATGAGGATGAGAGCGAACCCATTGTCCGCCACGCTCTTGATAATGGCATTAACTTTATCGATCTTGCCGACTTCTACTCAAGTGGGATGAATGAGGAGGTTGTCTGTAACATTATCAACAGACTGGGCATTCGCGATGAAGTTATCCTTTGCACCAAAGTCGGATACCCGATTGGAAAAGGGCAGAACAATGCAGGTCATTCGCGTGTACATATACTCGATGCTGTTCATGGATCGCTTTCTCGAATGAAAACGGACTATATTGACCTCTACATGATCCATTATTTTGACACTAACACTCCGGTTGAAGAAACATGGTCAACCATGAACGATTTGGTCCGTGAGGGAAAAGTTCGCTATTTGGCGTGTTCAACCATGTATTCCTGGCAATTTGCGAAAATTCTGAATACTTGCGAGAAATACGGCTGGGAAAAACCTATAAACATGCAGCTCCAATTTTCTGTTGCTTATCGCGAAGAAGAAAGAGAGATGATTCCTTTCTGCCGTGATCAGGATATAGGTGTTTCCGCCTTCAGCCCTCTGGCAAGAGGTCTTCTAACCTGCGAATTCAGCTCGATAAGGAACAAGACAGATTTCTTTACTCATGAAATGTTCAGCGATCGTGTGTCTCAGGAAATTGCCAGGTCAGTTGCGAGAGTCGCAAAGAAATACGATGTCCCTCCCGCCCAGGTTGCTCAGGCATATGTAATCCAAAAAGATGGGATTGATGTGATGATTGCGGGTGCAGATTCACCAGCTCAGCTCGATACTGCCATCAAAGCATTGAATATGGATCTGTTAGATGACCAGATAATATATGAACTCGAGAGAAACTACACTCCCCGTGATCATATAAATGACCACAATGTGGATTCTCGTATCCCGAGAGAACAAAGACCTATAAAGGCTCCATTTGCTGAAGAGCAGTAAGGTTCTCGAAAAAGGGTTGATTAAAGAATTCAAATGGAATGAAAAATGGAACTTGTAGGTAATGATTATCTTGAGCGTATCCATCAAGACAGTATTCGTATCCTGGAAGAGGTCGGCATAAAATGTCATTCTCCTGAACTTCGCAAAATCCTAGAGAATACGGGGATGGCTGCCTATGACGACAGTTCAGGACATATTCATATCCTTTCTCCACTGGTAGAACAGGCGTTAAGCTCTGCTCCAGGCAAAAAGAGTTTCTGGGTGGAGGACAATTCTTTTGGTGTTGGTGGAACTGCACCTTTTGTCTACGATGATGAAGGTGGAGAATTGCGAATGCCAAACCTTAATGATGTCGCCAGAATAGCACAGATTGTCAATGAAGCTGCCGCCGTAAAATTCATGCATAGGGGCGTCCTGGTAAAGGGAAAAGAGGTGGAGACCATGGAAATCATGGCCAGATATTGTAATAAGCCGCTTTACGTATCTGGTGTGGAGTCGGGTGCTGGTCTGGCATATGCCAGGAAACTCCATACTACCCGCGGCCAATTTACTCTCCAGTTCGCGATAATTAATTCTCCTCTGAATGTCATTGAGAGTATGGTCTGGCCTTTCCTTGAGGCGTGCAAAATGGGTATTCCCGTATCTCTATCAACCATGCCCATGGCGGGACTTTCCGCGCCATATTCTTTGTCAGGCTTGCTTTCACTCACCCATGCAGAGTCTCTTTTTGGGATCGTTGTTGCTCAGCTAATAAATCCGGGGATGACCGTGGTCCATGCCGGATTACCCTCGGTTGCCAATATCCAAAAAAATTATACCGTGGATCTCGGACTCATCTCCCACAATCTTGCCAATCTCATCATGGCAAAAGTATGCAGCAGAATTGATCTTCCTTCAATCCACAGTGCATGTACAACAAGTCAGGAAGCTCCTGGACCAGCCGCTGAGCAGGATGCTATAAATGGCTATGCCCTGCTAAAAAAATATGGTTTCCATCAGATGCGACACGCTTTTGGTTTTTTGAAAGAACTTGTCAGCTTTTCAATTGCAAAACTGGAAAGGCATGCTGCTCTCTGTGAGGAGACAACACCGCTATCTTCTCCAGAAGTGGATGTAGACCCCTATGATGATGAAGGGTTTGATGTCATCCAAAAAAATGGCAGTAAACCCAATTACATGAAGGATGATCACACTTTGAAAAACACTGGCAAGGTGTTTCTCCATTAAAGATTAAATAAGGATGGATCCCGGATATGATTGGTAAGAATGAGAGATTCAGGATAGAGAGTGACCTTTTGGGAGAGGTAAGAGTGCCCGTGGATAAAATTTACGGCGGCCAAACGCAAAGAGCACTATCTAACTTCCCACTACACGGTGAAAAATGTTTTGCTGACTACCCCGAGCTCTTATGGGCAATGATGTTGATCAAAATGGCATGTGCCAAAGCTAACCTGCGTGCAGAACAACTTGAAGAGAAGATAGCAAATGCAATAGTCGAGACAGTGCGAACGTTGCTTCGTGATATACCTCATGACCAATTTCAGGTGCATTGTTTTCACGGCGGCGGCGGTATATCCTTCAACATGAATGTAAACGAGGTAATCGCCAATTTTGCCAACAAGAAATTTTTCGGCAAAGCGTATGGTACATATTCACCCATACACCCAAATGATCATGTCAATCTGAATCAGTCAACAAATGATGTTTTTGCCT
Source organism: Desulfocapsaceae bacterium (assembly GCA_030065655.1). Taxonomy (GTDB): domain Bacteria; phylum Desulfobacterota; class Desulfobulbia; order Desulfobulbales; family Desulfocapsaceae; genus Desulfopila_A. The sequence continues at coordinate 3,590 of JASJDT010000047.1, forward strand.
CAAGTTGTCATTTGGCAATCATCAAAAAATCTTCAGTACTGGATACTCGATTGATAGAACTTGCTGGAGCTGTCGATAAACTAGGTGAAAAATACGCTAATGTAATGAAGATTTCCAGGACGTGTTTGCAGGATGCTGTTGAGATCTCCTACAAAGATTTCTTTAATGGCTATGCTTCATTTATCATGAGGGCAGCAAAGAGATTAAATAACAGCGTCGACGAATTGTTCCATATTAACCTTGGAGGGTCGATAGTCGGGAGGCAGTCTGATGTGGACGGGACATATTTTGATGAGGTAATCCCGATTCTCAGGGAACTCATCGAAGATAGTCGTCTGACCCGTAGCCAGGACCTATTTGATGCCTCTCAAAACATTGATGACATGGTAAATGTTGGTTGTCAGCTCACTTTGCTGGCAAGAGGGCTCATAAAAATCGCCCAAGATCTCAGACTTATGACCTCAGGACCACATGCTGGATTTGGCGAGATTGATATTCCTGCAGTACAACCGGGTTCATCAGCTATGCCAGGAAAAGTAAATCCTTCAGTTCCTGAGTTTCTGATCCAGAGCTGTTTCCAGGCGATCGGAAGATGTAAAGCGGGTGAGATGGCCTTAGATCATGGTGAGTTGGACCTTAATGTTTGGGAGGCACCCGTGGTCATTAATATTCTCGATGCACTGTCGTGTATTGAAAATGGGGTGGCAATATTTACTAAGGATTGCGTTGCTGGTCTGAAAGTGAATATTGAGCGTAATAAGCTCAACGTAAACTCGATAACATCATTGATGACGAGAGTCAAAATGGAAAGAAGTTATTCCGATGCCACGAGGATTTTCAAGGATGCTGCGGGGAACATCGAAGCCGTTAAAAGACTGACCAATAATTGAATATCTTTGGTGAAAGTAAAAATATTTTATTAAACTGGTAGACCATCATTGTGGTAGGTTTTTGGGTCTCAACGGGAGAGAATCGCTCATAATTATTCCGCAAAGGAACCGATATGTTGAAAAATATGCCCAGTGCAAAAGTGCTCCAGACCTTTGAGTGTGCCGCTCGTTTAAAAAGTTTCACTCTGGCAGCAAAAGAGCTGTTTCTCACCCAAAGTGCGATTAGCAGACAAATCAAAGGCCTTGAAGATACCCTTGGTTTTGCAGTCTTTACCCGGGACAACAATCGCCTCCTGCTTACCGAAGACGGTCAGGTTTTGTATCAGGTTGTCAGCAAGGCCCTGAGCGAGGTGTCCACTACAGTGGACAGGTTACGCAAGGGAGAGTCAAGCAGGCGTTTGTTAATTGCGGTCCCACCAACATTTGCCTCGAGATGGCTAGCCCCAAGACTTGGGTTGTTTCATGAAATCTGTCCAGTCACCATCACCATTTCGACCCATAAGAATCTCAGTTATTCAAGTTTTGGAGAATATGATTGCCAGGTAGGGTTTGGGGCGGAAGAACTTGCCTCCGTTGGTGGGAAACTACTCTTTACTGAAAAAATTGTACCAGCATGTTCACCTGCTATTCGCGATCAAATCTTAGCGGGAAAAGATGTTGAAAATATCCCTCTCCTCCACACTCTAACCGGTTCCATAAGACTTCCCTATTGGGAGCAGTGGCTTGACAAGGCGCAAAAGACCTTTTTCAAACCTTCCAGGGAAAGTGTTGCCAAGGGAATAGAGTTTTCAACGCAGGACCAGACCATAATCGCTGCCATTAATGGTCTGGGCGTAGCTATGGTTGACCAGAACACAGCTTCAAACGTTATAAACAAAGGTAGCCTCATACCTTTGGGTGATTCAGTTAATACCATTTATGGGTATTACGTTTTTCCACCTGCTAGAACGTACATAGAAGAAGACCCTTCGACACTCTTTTATGAATGGATTCAAGATGAGGCATTGAAGTCCATTTTGAAAATGTAGCCTTTCCAGATTTTCATCTGTAAAAAACAATAAATATCAATGTCTTCCGTGTTTTTTCAAAGTAGTTCTTTCCTCCCCGTTGTTCCATGCAATTCTTGCATGCAGACAGTGCAAAACAATCAACGGTAATATCAATCTGTTTTGTTATTATAACGCGCATTCAAGATCTTGCGTGACACATCGATGTTAGGAGCGGGTAAAGCCTGCTTCCAGGACGGTTCTCTTTTTGGCCAAAAGGGATGCTGATTTGTCCTGGAACCAGCTCTTCGACTGAGTTGCTTGGGTTTACCTAGAGAAGGGGGAATAACAATTTCATATCACAGTGAGCTTACAACAAAAGGATGAGGAGGGAACCCGTGTGGCATCTGCCCGCTACGGTGCAACATGGGTTTACATTGCTATGTCCACTGCCTTGGTTGTTTGGATGTGGGGTGGCTTGTTGTAAATGAGCTATTTAGAGGAGGATTAACATGCTTGGCATAAAAGAAGGGCAAAAATTACGAACAGGAGTTGTTGCGGCTCCACTAGTAATATTTGGTGCAATTTTGCTACTTGGTTTCTTTGACCAGAAGGCATTTCACACCCTGTTATGGGATTTCTTTTTATGGCTCATGAAAAACTTTGGCTGGATGTTGAGCCTAGGGTGTTTGAGTTTCGTCGCTTTCGCCATATTTCTTATGATTCACCCGATTGGTGACATACGTCTTGGTGGAAAAGATGCTAAACCTGAGTTTTCCACCTGGAACTGGTGGGCTATGTCGCTATGTGCGGGTATGGCCATGGGCATTGTTTTTTGGCCAGCACCAGAGGCGTTGAAACATACTCTGGCACCTGCTGGGGGTATGTTCATAGAACCAGGCAGCCAGCAGGCTATGTTATGGGCCATGCGAACGAGTTTTCTGCATTGGACCTTTACACCATATTCCATTTATGTTGTCTGTGGTGTAATGATCGCGTATGCCCATTATAACCTAAAAAAACCATTTGCAGTAAGCTCCGCGCTCTACCCATTGCTTGGTGATCGGGCTTTTGGCAAAACTGCTACAGTGGTAGATGGCTTGACCCTCTTTGCCATCGTTGGAGGGGTTGCCGGATCTCTTGGATATGGCATGCTTCAACTTGGCAGCGGGATGGATTTTCTGTTTGGCATCTCTCCTGGACCTGTTATTTGGACAGTTATCTGTGTTCTCATCGTTGCCACATATACCACTTCGTCGGTGACAGGCTTAAACAATGGTATTCGCTGGCTTAGTGACAAGAACGCCATACTTTTCATTGCATTGCTTATTTTTGCCTTCATTTTCGGACCTACCAGATTTTCACTCAACCTTACCGTCCAGGCGACTGGTGATTTTGTCAACAATTTCATATCCGCAATGACTCTTACGGATCCTTTCCCGGAAGGGGATTTATGGCCACAATGGTGGGATATGTACTGGTGGGCCGACTGGCTCTCTTTTGCTCCAATCACCGGTATGTTTCTTGCCAGATTATGCTATGGCCGCACTATACGAGAGTTTCTCGTTGTCAATCTCGTTTTACCGGCAATGTTTGCTCTCGTGTGGTTTGGTATTTTCGGCGGTCTGACACTGCATACGCATTTCATAGAAGGCACTGATCTGAAAACACTGATGGATACCAAAGGATATGAGGTTCTTATGCTCAGGCTCTTTGATTTCCTGCCATTAGCAGAAATTATCAGGCCTCTCATGCTCTTTACCATTTTTGTTTCATTTGTCACGCTGGCTGATTCAATGACATCAACAGTTTCTATCTTGAGTATTGAAGATTCAACTCCACAAGACAGAAGCACCACAGAAGCACCAATCGCAATGAAACTCTTTTGGGGAGTGCTTGTTGGAGCCACTTCGCTCGTGTTCATGTTTATCGGGGGGTTGGACGGAATTAAAGTTGTAAAAACAATTGCTGGTGTGCCAATTCTTTTTCTTGAGGTAGCCATGTTGACCGGATTCTTACTTTTTATCGTCAAGCAGAAAAGAAAGCGTATCAGTCCGGCATATGAGGTCTATGAGTCAGAAGAAAAGGCAGAAGTCATGAATTAATTGGACTAGATCCCTACCGATGGGCTTTTTAAACATCGGTAGGGATTGATAAGCTTGAACAATGACAGATAGCATTCAAACCATAGAAGTTGTTTTATCTTCAGGATTGGCAGAGAAAAGGTGTGGGAAAATCAGGCTGGAGATTAGCAAAGATGAAACTCCAGTTTCCATAATTGAACGTCTGGACTTACATTTTGATCTTGTTAATTCTGTGATTGCCGATGGTTCGTTTATCTCTTTTGCTACACCACTTGATGGAGTCAAGAAGCTTGTTTTTTTGCCACATCTGGGAGGAGGATAAACGCTGTAGAATGACGGTATTTTAAATAAATAATTCTGCTGCCTCAGGACTCTTCCACGTGGCTTGAGAGACGGAGCGCTTTACAACACAGCATCTTCGGAAGTGAGTGCACCTCTCTCTAATATCTTTCGGGAACCTATCTGACCAGATGTTATAAAGGGCAAGAGGTCAACATGATTCTCCACCCTCATGAGGAGGAGGGCAGTGGCCCTCCTAAGAAAGAGTCGGCCCTCATTCAAGTGCAATTTTTTCAAGGCATTGAATGTCGGAGAAACGTCATGAGGATTGCTGTAGTGCTTTTCTAATCAGATAAATGCCATCACGCAGGGTAAGGAAGAGTTTTTCGACCCTGTTATCGTTATTTACTTCTTCGTTGAAAGCGGCCATGGCTTTGCTTTCTTCGTCCTGCGGATCAAAGATCCTGCCATACCAAAGAGCGTTGTCGGCAAGAATGAGACCGCCTTCTCTAAGCACCTTCATTGATTCCTGGTAATAGGCCAGATAATTGCTTTTATCCGCATCGATAAAGACCAAGTCATACCTATTGTTTGGCAGGGATTTGAGAATATCGATGGCCTCACCCTGGCGCAGCTCGATTTTGGCGCCATGCGGACTTCGGTTAAAATAGGCTTGGGCAATATCAGCATTGGCGGGATTGTGTTCGATGGTCAATATTTTGCCGTCACCGGCCAGCGATTCGGCCATAGCCAGGGCGGAATAGCCGGTGAAGGTACCGATATCAATAATATTCTTGGCTCCTGAAAGGCTGACGATCAATTGCAGGAAGCGCCCTTCTACCCGGCCGGTAAGCATACTGGGATAGTCGGTTGACGTGAGGGTGTATTTCTCAATTTCTTCGAGCAATGGCGACATGGGAGAGGTGTGCCCGGCAGCATACTGTTCTGCTTCCCAGGCCACCACCTCCATAAACGAATGAACCTCTCTGTCTTTATTAGAATTATCTCTTGCTGCCTCAGTGTCGTTGCGGCTCATGTATTCACCTCGCAGATTCATCTGCCAAAAACTGATAAATGGCGGCAAAGTCTTTCCTGCCCAATCCCTGTTTCTCGGCAAGTCCATAGATTTCCTTGATCGAGTTCAGAGCTGGTAGAGCAATTCCGCTTTTGTAGGCGGCATCGGCAGCGAGATGCAGATCTTTGCGCATCCAGCAAAGGGGGAAGTGTTCTTCAAAATCGTTTGCGGCGATGAGGGGATGTTTCATTTTGACAAAAGGGGCAGTAACCGGAGCATCAAGCAAAACTTTGCCAATATCGTCCTTGCTGAAACCAAGTGCTTCGCCCAGCACCAGAGTCTCGCTGTATGCCGCCATGGTACAGCCCAGCATGAGATTGAAGAGCATCTTCATGGCAGAGCCTTTACCGGCCTCACCAAGATGCACGGTCTTCTTACCCATACAGTCGAAATACGGCTGGCACTTGCTGACATCCCCCTCGCTGCCTCCCACCAAAAAGACCAGATCGCCGCTTTCAGCCGGTCCCTTAGTGCCGGCAACGGGAGCATCGAGGTAACTTACGCTCTTTTCTTCTGCCAGACCAGCCATCTGCATGGTAAAATCAGGATCGACCGTAGAACAATTTACCCAGACAGCGCCCTGAGATATGTTCTGCAGAAAGCCTTTTGAACCGGAAGCCACAGCTTCAACCGCCGCCGGTGTAGAGAGCATGGTAAAAAGAAGATCGACGCTGGAGACCAATTCAGCTGGTGAGTCAGCCCATTTGGCGCCTTTGTCCAGCAGGGTTTGTGCTTTTTCCTTGGTACGGTTGCTGATGGTAAGGTCATAACCTTCCGTCAACAGGTTCATGGCCATGCGGCTACCCATAATGCCCATACCGATGAATCCTATTTTCATGCTTCTTTCCTCCTTAAATTGGGTGCAAAGTGAAACCGCTACACATTGTTATTATGTCGAGTTACCAACTGGCTTGGAGATTGAAAAGGTAGACGTTTAAATACTAAGCACTTCTGCCTGACAGTCACTGAGGCATAATGAATGTTGAACAGAGATTGAACTTTTCAATAGGTTTTCTGCTATTCAAAAGGTGATACAATTTCCCTTGCCTTTTAAGCATGATACGAAAACCCTATATTGCTTGAGTGGTCTATGCTACATTGACAAGGATGAGGATTTCGAAATTCACAGAAGGACTGTTTAGAAGATGAGGCTTATCAGTCCAGTGTTGTCCCTGCTAAGTCTGCTAGGTGGACTTGGATCCCGGGCAGTGGCCGTAGTGCTGGTCATCAGCATAATCTTCCCCTTTCTTGGTACCATTTTCCGGCCATATCTTACTGAAGCGGTCTTCGTTCTGCTGTGCACCTCGTTTCTGCGGATGGATGTGGCGGCAACTAAAACATACCTCCGGCGGCCAATACTCGTTCTCAGCGCAACGTTCTGGTCGGCTATTATCATCCCAATTTTGATCTGGCTTGTCTGTCTGATGTTTGATCTCCAGCAGCATGCGCCAGAACTCTACATAGGACTCATGCTGCAGGCCGTGGCATCGCCTATAATGTCAGCAGCCGCCTTTGCATTGCTCCTGGGGTTGGAAGTCACCCTGATACTTATTGTTTTAGTGATCACTACAGCCATTGTGCCGCTCACCGTTCCCCTGTTGGTCTATCTCTTTATCGGCCCAACACTGACGATTTCGGCGCCAGCCCTGGCAATCAAACTGGCTGCTATCCTCTGTGGAGCAGCGTTCGTCGGTTTTATCCTGCGCCGAATTTTCGGACTTGCCGCCATCGAGCGCCAAGGCCAACGTATCAACGGGCTTAACCTCATCATGCTTTTTATCGCCGCCGCTGCTTTGATGAGAGATGTGGCGGAACGCGCCATTTCTGATCCAATGATCGTGCTGGCCTATACATTCCTTGCTTTTGTTGTTTTCGGGGGGGTATTAGGCGCGAGTATGCTGTTATTTCTTTCCGTTGGCAAAGAAAACGCTCTGGCTCTTTCGCTTATGTTCTCCCAACGCAATGTGGGATTAATGCTGGCTGCCACCAGCGGAGTCGTACCTGAGCTTGCCTGGCTCTATTGCGCCATGGCCCAGTTTCCTATCTTTTTTGGACCAGGCCTGTTGCAGCCTCTGGCAAACAAGCTGATCAAAAGCAGAAAAATCGATCACAGGTAAAAAGCCTAAATGAATTGGTAAGCCAAGAATTCTGAGAAACAAACGCCAAAAACGTTTATCTGCTCCCTAAAGATGGCCCTCCTATATAGAGGTGGAGCAGCAAAGACTGCTCCACCATTACATTTTACGCCATTACAGGTGTGCGTAGGGCTGTATAGTCAGTTTTACCTGTACCGAGAAGAGGTATCTCCTCTATCTCGACAATTTTTCTAATATTATGAAGCGGCGACAGGCCGGCTGCTTTAAGTATCCCATTTACTTTCTCGCGCTCCAGCTTGATTGTGGAATATAGGGTTATTTCAGGTTGACCGTTTTCCTCCGTTGCCTCTACCGCCAGTACCGGCCCTTCATTTCCAGAGCCTGCGATCTTGTCAAGAAGAACGGTTTCGATTGCCGGAAGTGAAATCATTTCACCGGCGAGTTTAATAAACCGCTTCAATCGTCCGCAAAACTCCAGGTTGCCATTCTCATTTTCTTTGACGAAATCACCGGTGTCATACCAGAGTTCTCCCTCAAACTCCCGGAATCCTTTACCGGACTCCAATCCTAAGTATCCGTTAAATATGCTCTTACCTCGAACAAGAAGAATACCTTGCTCACCGGCGGCGACGGCACGATTTTTTTCAATATCAACTATTCGGTACGATATGGAAGGAAGCACCTTGCCGATTGTTTCCCGTTCCGGGGCTTCGGGGGCGTTGATGCTTACCAGGGGAGAACATTCGGTGATTCCATACCCCTCGCAGAGTATGGTGTGCGGTGATGTATCCTGCAGACGCTGATAGACGTGGGCCGGGCATTTTTCCGCACCGGTGAACACATACTGCAGGCTGCTGAACTGATCGCTTCTGCCGCTCTGGAGAATGCCATTGATAAAAGTGGGAGTGCCGATGGTTATCGTCACTTTGTACTTCTCAATCAAACCGGCAAGGTAGGCGGAGTCAGTCGGATCGGTGTGATATACGGTTTTAAGGCCGGTGCAGGCAGGCAACACGGTGGTGCCGACCAGTCCAAGAGAGTGAAAGGGTGGCAGCATTCCCAGCAGGCTGTCCCCGGAGGAGAACTGTTTTATAGTGGAGAAATCCTTCATGTTGCAGAGAATATTTGTATGGGTAAGTGGTACGGCTTTTGGTTTTGCCTCTGAGCCGCTGGTGAAAAGAATTACCGCTCTTTCAGGAATCTCTGCTTTCCTTAGCGTACGCCACATGAGTCTGCTGCGCAAAAATGCTGATACTTTCTGCCAAAGAGTTATCTGGGTGGCAATCTCATCGAGAAACAACCATTTAACGGGCAATGTTGAAAGGTCCACGCCCTGTTGTTCCTCTATACGATTGTAGAGTTTTCTGGCCGTAATGATCCGCCCAGTCCCGGTCAGTTTGATGCCATGGTGCATATTGCCTACACCACTGGTCCAGTTATACATTACCGGAGTTTTCCCGGTGAACAAAGCTGTCAGAAAAGTTATGGAACCACTGACCGAGGCCGGCAGCATAATGCCAATATTTGCCTCGTGTTCTTTTTGGAAGAATGGGGCAAGGGCGAAAATGGCGGTAGCAACGTCTCTGAATGTCTTTGCCTCGGAAATCTGGTCACAGAAGACAACTCGCCGAGGATTTTTCTCCAACTGTTGCAGAAAACATGAAGTAATAGTGCTTCCTTCAGTGAATGAAATTTCTCCACCATGTTCCGCAAACCATGAAGCCGGAACATCATTTGCAGTTAATCGCGCGCTTTCAGGGTGAACCGATGATAGCTTGCCAGCTGCCGCCAGAACACAATCGTTTACGGTGAGAAGAGTAGCACTGTCCTGAACCGTAACCCCGTATTCGGCCTCAAGCCAGCCGATGCATTCCATGATGGACAGGCTATCCATGCCCAGGTCATTTGCCAGCTGTTCTTCTCCGGAAACGCTGATGCCAGAGATATCAGTAATCTTATCCAGAACCTGCTGCTTGACGGTTGCCGATACTTCATCAACAGTATTCTTTACAACAGCCTGTTCCGGTTCTGCAACGACTGTCGGCTTTCTGCCATGCCACCAGAAATATGGAACGGTGGTGTTTGGAAGAGCATTTGAATTGTAGAATTGCTCCAAATGACTATTGATAGCTTTTCTCTCGGAAAGCGTGGGAACCACATGGTCCCTCACGGCTTCGATGGTGACTCTTCTTTTGGGCAGGAAGAAAACAGCAGAAGTCAATAAAGCCCAGATTTGCTTAGCTAAGTGTTTAAAAAGAGATGGCGCCTTACCGTTTGCCCAGCTGAAACTCGATCCCCAAAGACCGGTTGTCCTCAGCAAAACTATCTGAACGTCCGGCACACGTTTAATAATGGTTTCAACTGCCGAATTCGCAGAAAGCGATTCCTTATTTGAGCGATAGAGTTTTCCGGAGGGATAAAGGATTATCTGCTCATCGTTTTTCAAGCAAGCTATCACTCTGTTAAGTGATTCACGGACATGAGCACCACTGCGGCGCCCATTTTGATCCGGGCTCGGCAGGGTAATCGGTTTTACCAGGCTCATGATTTGCCGGATTACCGGTTTGTTTACCTGGTTTTCATCGGAGAGCGGTCGAGGTTGAAAATGTTTGTACAGTTGGGACATTACGATAACCGGGTCAATCAGTGCTGGGTGATTCGGCAGAAAAATAATCGCTTTATCTTTATCGAGATTCAAGTCGTCCAGGCCGGAAACTTCCATCCGATATCTAAGAGAAAGCAGTGACCGTAAAAAGAAACCGAGATATGGTTTGCCTTTTCCCTGTTCCTTTTCGCAGATAATTGCAAAGATTAGGGAGCCGAGCAGAGAGAGGCCGGCGAGGAACAGGAGGCAGAAAGTGATGGTAAAAACCGAGCTGAGAAAACTATAGACAATACCTGAGAAGAGTATTGAGATAAAGCCACAGAAATTTGCCGTTGCCAGAACGCGGCCTTTTTCAGAATGATCAGGCTTAACCTGGAGAAAGCTGGTTACCGGGATCAGGAAGAAGCCGCCGCCAATACCGGTGAAAAAAAGCGAAGCGGCCAGTAACCACCCCTGCGTATTTTCAGGTGCCAAGGGAGAGGCTGCACCAACCAGGAGGCCTGCAGCCATGGCAAAAGCTGAGCGGGAAAGGTAACTGGACCAGCTGCTCATCTCCATTTTTCGGGCAACCAAAATTGACCCGACACTTACACCGATCATAAGCGACATCGACATGAAACTGGTGACGGATCGAGAAAATCCGAGGATCTCAAGGCCAAAGGAATTGATTGTAAGAATGGCCATCGAGGCGAGAAAATAAAAGAAACAGTCGGCAACAAGGGCAAGAGCAAGTTGTTTGTCTCTGCAGGTCTCCCTCAGAATTTTTAATGATTGCAGAGGTCCTGCCCAGGGAAATGGTTGTCGTTTTGAAGCGGTTTGTTTGGAATATACGCCAAAGCTTACCAGGAATCCTGTCACCGCAACACCAACCACTCCAAGTGCTACCAATAGATTTCCTGGAGGCAAAGTCGTTGTATTGAAAAGTTGCAGATCCAGGGAAAAGCCAGCCAGGGCAATTCCCGCCAGAATAGCTAAGGTCGTTATCATTTTCAGTATTGCGTTTGCCTTTGGTACATACTCCGCTGGGTAAAGTTCAGGGATTGAGCCATTCAACGCCGGACTGAAAAACGTTGATTGTGCTCCCATGAAAAAAACCATTGCCAAGATGCAGCTCCAATTTCCGGTGAGTAGGCCATATGCTCCGGTTGCCATCGCTACTATTTCCAGAGCCTTTGAGGCAATGATAACTTTACGTTTAGAGAAGGTGTCGGCACACCAGCCGGCATAGGCGGAGAATACAATAAATGGTAAGGCAAAAAGGATTGTGGCAGGGCCCTGAAAATGACTGAGTCCCGTGGAGACCGCAATGAGGAGTACGGCTTGCTTGAAGAAGTTGTCGTTAAAAACGCCGAGGCAGTAGGTGGCTGCCATCGCCAAAAACCTTCGACGTGCTGCGCGAATAGCTTGTTTTTCTGTTTCGATGTATTTCATGGCTAATTTCCTCTTCTCATGTTGAATTGATGCAAACTGTCACCAATAAAGCATGATATATGCCAATCTCTTGAATGTGACTTATGCAATTAATATTGCTATTAATTGTATGATATCGCTAGGCTGCTCTAGATGAATATCTGTACATTTTATGAATACCGCATATTCTTAAAATGCTTATAGCGAGAAAATTCTATCTTTGAAAACGGCCGTGATCGAGAAAATGGAGAACCTGGTTGATAACGGCTGGGTTTGTCATGATGAAGGTATGACTTGAATGAACGACCAGGTGGTCTGCGGCACCATCAAGCCTGGTGCTTTGCACGGCGACTTTACCATCGTCCTCACCTTTTACAATTACCGAGGTGATCGGATTAAAGGAGATATCGCCGGCAATAATACCAATCTCTTCTTGATTTGGGGCGATGGAGTGGGAAAGGGAATCCGGAGCTGTGGAAAGTTGCAGAGCCGCCGGACCCATTACTTTTTGGAAAATGTGGCTTGGGCCAAGGAGATCGATGATTTCACTCCCCTTATTCGGTGGAGCCAGCATGACTACTCTGCCAATCCTGTCATTTGTTGCATCTTCCAGAAATTTGCGGACAACAATGCCACCCATTGAATGGGTGACAAAGTGAACCCGGCTGAATTTCTGCGATAGCACCTCCACCTCGGGAGTAAGTATTTGCGAGGCGATATCTTCGATTGCCATTTTCCTGGACTGGTAATCTATATTTGCTACATGATAGCCGCTCTTTTCCAGGGCTTCTGCCAGATCGTCCATTGATGATGAGGTTCGTCCCAAACCATGCAGCAACACGATTGCCTCCTGCTTTTCTTCAGGAACGTCGTGTTGACAATTTGTTTCTGTTCCGGCCCAGACCAGGATGCACGTGAATCCGAGCAGAAAGAAGATGAAGCTATATTTCATTCGGTTCTCCTTTATTGAAATTTCTGGAGGCGATGTAGGCGGCGGCTGCGACAAAACCGCCGACTACACCGCCAAGATGGGAGTGGACAATGGGCACGCCCAGTCTTCCCAGGTGGAAATAATCAAACACACCTGATCCTGCCCAGACCTCTACAATGGCTTTGAGGCTCACGCTGATCATGAAAATGAATCCAAGCGTTTTCTGGTAAGGATCACCGGTGTTATCCAGGAACCACAGCATGCCCACAAAAACAACAAGCCCATGAGCCATGCCCGAAAGACCGCAGAGACCGTAATAATCAATCACCGGTGAAAACATTACCGCTCCGCCAAGGCTTGCCGCTGCTGCAAAAAAACAGGCGAGATGCCGCCATCTCAATGACACGGCCATTCCCAGCCACAGTATGAAGACTGCTGCAGCATCCAGGATGAGATGATACCAACTCACATGGACGAACGGATGGGTTACTATCCGGTAAATCTGACCCTCCAGGACATCTCTTTTCTGGAAGATCAGATCGGCCGGGGAAGTGCCTGCAAAGAGATGGAGATTGCATGCCAGCAAGATCAGCAGAAAGAGCCAGCCAGTGAGCTTCTTGCATAACGAAGAGTTTGAATGAAAAGAT
>JASJDT010000252.1 GCA_030065655.1 Desulfocapsaceae bacterium
TGCAGAAGATTTTAAATCACTATCGTAACACGCATATTTTTTACCATCTGCATCATCTACAAAAATCATACGCTGATATTCTTTTGATATTAATTCGCCTCGCATACTCATAACATTCTCCTTATTATTTTTGTGAAGTGTGAGTCATTGAAGTGTCTTACTAAGCTTCTACCTTTTAAAAAAAAACAATGCTCAGTCAGACATGTTTAGAAAGTATGGACGGTCTATGATCTTTCAATAGAAGCATTCAAGTTGTATATTGATAGTTAATACTATCATTAAAGTTGCTTTTTATTTGCCAATGCACAAAACTGAGTGTGTATGCATATGATATTGCTATCTTTTATCGCTTTAACCCGTAAGATAAATGACTATCTGTCATCTTCCAGAAAGAATTTTAGAATGGGTTGTTTCTTTAAAATAGTTGGCCTAGCAACACTCGTAAGAACAGCAAGTAACAACATATCAATTTGTTATTTATGAAAAAATAAGACAAGGCCCATAAGATATCGGTTTAAGATTTTTATGATTATCGTTTGAGCACTAACATAAACCCTTATGGAGGTACTACCATGGCTGGCACTGTAATTATATATGGCGGATCAGGAGGCATTGGCTCTGCAACAGCACGAACACTTCACTCAAGAGAAAGAACAGTGCATCTGGTTGGTCGCAATGAAGGAAAGCTACGGGTTGTTGCCAGTGAGATTGGTGCAGGCCATACTGTTGGTGATGTCAATGATCCCGAATTTTTTCCCAAGGTAATGGAGAATATTGACACACCATGTGACGGTTTGGTCTATGCGGTTGGCACCATTAACCTGGGGAGCATTCGCAGGCTTGGCGAGGACGACTTTATAACTGATTTCAAGGTTAATGCATTGGGTGCAGCGTTGGCAATCAAGGCGGCATTGCCGCAGATGAAAAAAAGTGAGCTGATTCCGTCGGTTGTACTTTTTTCCAGTGTAGCGGCACATCAGGGTTTCACCATGCATGCCTCGGTCAGTATGGCGAAAGGTGCCGTGGACGGTCTGATTCTGTCGCTGGCTGCCGAGCTGGCGCCCAAGGTGAGAATAAACGGCATTGCGCCCTCGCTAACCCAGACTCCATTGTCAGAAAATATTCTCAAAAATGAGAAGATGGCCGAAGCCATCGCCTCAGCCCATGCCATGCAGCGCCTTGGTTCTCCAGAGGATATCGCTGAAACTGCTGCTTTTCTTCTCTCGCCTGAAGCTTCCTGGATCACCGGTCAGATCATTGGCGTTGATGGTGGCCGCTCGATGTTAAGGACTGGTGGCAACTAACCGGACTAACAAATTCAGGGGTTCTTTATTCACTTAGGTTAAATCAGCAAAAGAAAACGAATCTATGACAGGCTGTTTTTAATTGCCCTGCCCAGTTCCGCAACGGTGTAAGGCTTTTTAATGATGGTGGATGCACCAAGCTTCAGGGCTTGCTGCACCTCCTCACTGCTGGAATAACCACTGACGATTACCGCCTTTTGGTCTGGCTTCATCTCAAGAATCTTTTTATATGTTTCATAGCCGCTCATTCCATCCTTGAGAATCATATCAAGGAGAACGAGATCAAAACTGTGATCCTGCAACCGCACCAGTGCTTCCTCTCCGCTCGCCACCGCTGCTGCCGAATAACCGAGCATCTGCACTATCCCGCTAGTTATCTCGCGAAGCTCCGGTTCATCATCAACGATCAATAACTTGCCTTCTCCTCCATACTTCTGAACGTCGGTTGCCGCCACCAGTTTTTTAGATTTTACTGACTGATGCGCAACGGGCAAGCGGATTTCAAACATCGCTCCCGGGTCAACATTTTCAACACGAACCCGACCATTGTGCTCCTCGACCGTGCTCCAGACCACGGCAAGGCCTAAACCGGAACCACTGCGGCCAAGCTTCTTGGTGGTATAAAACGGTTCAAAGATGTTATCGATATGCTCTAGGGCGATTCCCGGACCGGTATCGATGATGCGAATCAATAAATCCTGAGAATTGGATTGCTTGCCAGTGAAGGAGGAGAGGGAAATAGCTTTAGCGGAATTGCAGGTCGACAAGGTTACCATTCCCGCCGGGGCTGCAGCTTCAAAGCCGTTATGCATTAGATTCAACAGACATTTGCGAATATGAACCTGAGAGCAGACCACCACCGCAAATTCTGCATCCAGGTTGGTGACCAAACGTACCTTGGGATGTTGTTCCGCAATATTTTGCCATTCCGGTGATGCCAACATTTCAGCGATCAGCTCATTGAGATCAACCGGCTCCTTCACCGAAGCAGCGTTTCTTGCCAGGGTCAGCAGATCACTGACCACTGCAGCAGCACGTTTCCCGGCATTCTCAATGGTCTGCAATGGGCCTTTCAGATCGCTGTCAGGTGGAATCTTGCTACGCAACAATTCAGGATAACTGACAATACCCGCAAGGATATTATTCAGATCGTGGGCAACACCACTTGCCATGGTACCGATGGCTTCCATTTTCTGGGCTGTCTTCAGGCTATTTTCCAGGGCAACCTGCTGAGTCATATCCCGGATCGCGAGGACATATCCGACGATACTTTCATCCTCGGCATAATAGGGACTCAGAGTTACATTCCAACATTTCTCACTTCCGAACAGGTTCTTGCATATTGTCTGGACCCGTATGGTCCGTCCCTGCAGACATTTGTTTATTGGCGTTTCGAGATCATCGTAAAAAAACGAATCACCAAGCAGTTCTGGCAAGGTCTTGGTTTCCAACTCATCGGCACTTGTACTCGTCAACTCTCGATAAGCACTGTTACTGAAGAGATGATTATGTTTGATGTCAAGAAGGGCCACCGCATCGCTGGCAGCCTCGACGACCCCGGCAATTTTCCGCGTTTTCTCCTCCGCCTGCTTTTCCTTGCGCATCTGCTCCTGCAGCTGTTCATTGGAGAGTCGCAACTCTTTAGTCTTTTTCTTGACCTGATATCGTGAAAAAAGTGTAATGATAAGTAACAGGAGGGCTGCAGCACTTACCGCATAAAAAAGTTGGGAAACCCATTCGGGTAGTTTGAGTTTGTTATCAACGACGAGCCAGCGGTTGACCGATTTGTAGTAAATCGAGTTTTGATCCTCTTTAAAAGCCGGCAGGTAGGTATCAAGTTTGGTTATTACCCCCTCGTTGTGACCTTCTGGAACAGCATAGCGCATCTCTATGGGATTATAGATTATGGGTGTTGCCTCAACTCCATACAACTCCTTATTGCGGTTGCCATACAAGCGATTTACCACCCCAATCTGAGTGTAATCTGCCTGGAGCATTTCAAAAACGGTCTGGTATCCATCGGCCTCAAAAAATCTGCAGGAAATATAGAAGTTCTCCATCATTTCCTTGAGCGCCAGGAAGTGAATATCACCTTGTTTTACGCCTATTTTTTTACCCTCAAGATCCTTAAATGAGGTAATGCTCTGGCCTTTGGCGGTATAGAGTTCTGCCCAGTTAGCCATTACAGTGGTCAGATTAAAATCGATGACAGCTTCTCTCTTCTCTGAATAGGCAACCGCCGGTAATAGATCAATCTCTCTAGACTGTAGGTCGTTCATGAGCTCTGAAAAGTGGCCTGGTACATAGTCGAGTTTCCAGTCCTCCCTTTCGGCAATATCCTCCAGGATATCGATGAACACGCCACCAACGATACCATCTTCGCTAAAAAAGATGGTGGGTTTGTTATTGTACACACCTACTTTCAGAACGGTCTCCGCCCTGAGCCCGTTGGGCAAAATGAAAAGAGAAATTGCAAGAATTAACAGAAAACAGCCAAACAACAAACCCCGGAGGACATGCGGCTTGGTATTTCCAGGCACACCCTGGATCATAAAACTAGACCTTTTAACAGAGAGTTATCGGACAGCACAGCAACATCGGAAAAGTGGACTCGCTCAGCAGCTGAAATCAACAATGTACTATCTTATGTCCGATTGCCTAGGTATTTCAAGAAATAGTTTATAGATATCCATATTTTTTTGCTCCGGCATCTCATTTTAAAGGGAAATACATGATTATCGAAAAGCTGCTATGAATAGTTATGTAGTTACCCTGGCAATTGCCAAAGCATATTCAGTAAACGATATTTTTATCCCCTCGGTTGTTAAAACATCAGTAAGATATTTGAGTATCAACGACTTCCTTGTTACTATCTCAATGACAATCATATTTGATCCCTTTTCTCGTTTTTAAAGATATGCAACACACCTGGAAGGTCACCCCATCCCGTGCCAAGACAATACAGCAAGAGCTTCGCGGAAAAATAATTCTGCACGATGATTTTACTTCGGTTAAGACCGTGGCCGGTATCGACGTGGGATTGAAGAAGTCAACCAATACCGGTCGTGCTGCCATTACCATATTACGCCTGGCAGACCTGCAAGTCCTGGAAACAGCCGTTGCCGAACAGCAACTGAGCTTTCCCTATGTGCCGGGCCTGCTCTCTTTCCGAGAGATTCCCGTGATTCTCCAGGCATTTTCAGGGCTCAAACGACGACCGGATCTGCTGCTCTGTGACGGCCAGGGGATTGCCCATCCACGCCGGTTCGGCATCGCTTGTCATCTAGGTGTTCTTGTCGATATCCCCGCCATTGGTGTTGCCAAGACCAGACTGATCGGCAACCACAGTACGGTGCCTGGAAAAAAAGGCGGCTGGACTGAGCTCTTTGATCAGGATGAAGTTATCGGTGCGGTCCTGCGCACTCGTGAGCGGGTCAAGCCGCTTTTTATCTCCCCCGGACACAGGATATCACTGGCAAGTTCTCTTCACTATGTGATGAAATGCGTCACCAGATACAGACTCCCTGAAACAACCCGCACAGCCCATAAGCTCTCGCTTTACCGGTAAAGAGCAGTAATCTGTAAAGACATGTTTCAGGACCCATCATTCGTGGTTCAAGCAAAAATGCAATTTTTTACTTTGTATTTCAAAAATATCCCAGTATCCTGAAGTGCATTTTTTTTGGACAGTACCGAAAAACATTAGCTAAACCGCTTGGCTTTATAGCAATGTTTTTTAAAA
>JASJDT010000253.1 GCA_030065655.1 Desulfocapsaceae bacterium
GACCTTGATGAAATCGAAGCACATATCACCGATAGTACCTGTGCCATTCTCTGTGAGCCGGTCCAGGGAGAGAGCGGGGTGCGGCCCCTATCAGCTGAGTATCTGCAGGGATTGCGCAAGCTTTGCGATGAGCATGGTCTGCTGCTCATTTTCGATGAGGTACAAACGGGTATGGGGCGTACCGGTACGCTGTTTGCCTATGAACAGTCTGGTATCGTCCCGGATATCATGACCCTGGCCAAGGCCCTGGGCAACGGCATGCCCATCGGTGCGATGATTACCACGAAAGAGCTGGCTGCCTCACTGGTGCCGGGAACGCATGCTTCCACTTTCGGTGGCAACCCGGTTGCCGCCGCTGCCGGAATCGCCACCCTTGGTATCATGCTGGAAGACGGATTTCTGGCAGGGGTGCAAAGCCGCGGCCAATATCTGCATGATAAGTTGGTAGAGCTGGCTGAGCGTTTTCCCCAGTGGTGCTCCGGTGCGCGAGGAGCCGGCCTGCTCCGTGCCCTGGTTCTGACGAACAAAGGTGTGGAGCATGGTGCTGAATTTGTAAACGCTATGTTCAACAGAGGCTTTCTGATCAACTTTGCCGGTGGGGTCGCGCTGCGCTTCGCTCCGCCATTGATAGTCACCGAGGCTGAAATTGATCGGCTGATCGCAGCATTGGCAGAGGTGTTTGCTGAAAAAGCGGTATGAGATGTAGTTCTTTGCACCACCTTTCATAGAGTTGGTTGCTTTCAAGTAATTCACAGTAATTTGGCAGAAGCTCGCCTTCTGGAAAAGCCTTACCTGGAAAATGGGTAATCATCCGCAAGGGCCGTAATTCCTTTGCAAAGAGTTCCTTTTTTAGGTAATTATGAAGTTTTTCTTTTGCGAAGAGCGAGCGCAGCCTTCTCAGAGACAGCAAATATTCGGAAGACTGCCTTTCCGATTTGAAATTCCGGTGCTGATATGCCTAGACATTTCCAGTCATTAGAGGACTTTAATAAAAAGGAACTGCAAAGTTTTCTCTTTCGGGCAGCAGAGCTGAAAGAAGAGCTTGCTGAGGGAATACTTCAGCGACAGCTTGAGGGGAAAACCATCGGTCTTGTTTTTGAAAAACCGTCTACCCGCACCCGGGTTTCCTTCGAGGCGGCCATGTACGGCCTGGGCGGTCAGGTGATCTTTCTCTCGGCTCGTGACACTCAGTTGGCCCGTTCTGAGCCGCTCAAAGATATGGCGCGGGTCATGTCCCGCTACGTCAATGGCATGGTGGTTAGGACCTTCGGCCAGGATGTGGTTGATGAGTTGGCACAGTACTCCACCGTGCCGGTGATCAACGCTTTAACCGATTTGCATCATCCCTGCCAGGTGCTCAGCGACATCATGACAGTACTGGAATATAAAAAATCGCTGGACGGTCTCAAAATAGCATGGGTGGGCGATGGTAACAATATGGCCAACTCCTGGATTCAGGCGGCCTCAATTTTAGGTTTTGAACTTGCTCTGGCTTGCCCGGAAGGTTATGAACCGGACAAGGAGATTTTGGCAAAAGCCAGCAGTATTGCCGAACAACCGATAAATCTGCTAAGAGACCCGGCAGAGGCCGTAGCCGGTGCAGAGGTTATTAACACGGATGTCTGGGTCTCCATGGGTCAGGAAGACGAACTGGACGGTAGGCTCAAACTGTTCGCACCATATCAGGTGAACAGTGAGCTGCTTGCCAGAGCGCCTGCCGGGGCAATTGTTCTTCACTGTCTGCCTGCTCACCGCGATGAAGAAATCAGCGAGGAGGTACTCGAGTCAAAGCAATGCGTTGCCTTTGATCAGGCGGAGAACAAGATGCACATGCATAAAGCGATTCTCGAGTTGCTGCTCAGTGACGCACTTTAGGACAACACGGGAAAGGTTGCGGAAATCACATGGTAACAAGGGCGATAGCCTGAACATATAAGGAAATAACATGAGTATAGATAAAATTGTACTGGCCTATTCGGGCGGTCTCGATACATCGGTAATCTTGAAATGGCTGGCAGAAGAGTACGAATGTCCGGTTATTGCTTATTCGGCAGATATCGGGCAGGAAGAGGATTGGGATGCAGTCCGGGAAAAGGGTCTGGCCACCGGCGCTGAAAAGGTAATTATCTCCGATCTGAAAAAAGAATTCGTTGAAGATTATATTTTTCCCGCATATCGGGCCAACGCCATCTATGAGGAGTTCTATCTGCTCGGCACCTCCATTGCCAGACCGCTGATAAGTAAAGAGCAGGTGCGTATCGCCCAGGAGGAAGGCGCCAATGCGGTCAGCCATGGGGCAACCGGCAAGGGCAATGACCAAGTGCGCTTTGAACTGGCCTATATTGGGCTTGATCCTAGCTTGAAGATCATTGCTCCCTGGCGGACCTGGGATCTGAACTCCCGCCAGAAACTGGTGGAATTCGCCGAAGCCCATAATATCCCGATTCCGGTAACTAAGGAGAAACCCTACAGTTGTGATGAAAATCTACTCCATATAAGTTACGAAGGCGGTATCCTCGAAAACCCTTGGACAGAGCCGGATGAGGCAATGTTCAAGATGACGGTCTCGCCTGAGAAAGCACCGGATAAACCGACCTATCTGGAGATCGAGTTCCAAAATGGCGATCCCGTGGCCTTGGACGGAGAAAAATTGGAGCCCCTGGAGCTTTTCACCAGGCTCAACAAGATAGGCGGAGCCCATGGCGTTGGTCGTCTCGACATGGTGGAGAACCGTTTTGTCGGCATGAAATCACGAGGCGTTTATGAAACACCGGGCGGCACTATCCTGCGAAGGGCTCATCGTGACCTCGAGACCATCACCATGGACCGGGAGGTCATGAAGATCCGCGATTCGCTTATTCCTCGGTATTCCGAGCTGATTTACAACGGTTTCTGGTTCTCTCCGGAGAGGCAGCTGCTCCAGTCAACCATCGATGAGAGCCAGAAGACGGTTAACGGTACGGTACGTCTCAAGCTCTACAAGGGCAATTGTGTTCCGGTGGGTCGCAAGTCCGATACTTCCCTTTACCAGGAGAGTTTTGCTACCTTTGAAGAAGATGACGTCTACGATCAGGGCGATGCCACCGGGTTTATCAGATTGAACGGCCTGCGTCTGCGCATTCAGGCTCTGCAGAAAAAATAGCGAGATCTAATGAGTTCAGCAAAAAAAAACATGACCGCTAAGACCGAACCGGCAGGTTCGCAAAAGCTCTGGGGTGGCCGGTTTGCCGAAGCCACCGCGAGTTCGGTGGAAGCCTTCACCGCCTCGGTGCACTACGATTCGCGCCTCTATAAATATGATATAGCCGGCAGTCGGGCCCATGCCACCATGCTGCGCGAGCAGAACATCCTCAGCCAGGAGGAGCTCGATGCCATCTTGGGTGGTCTTGATGCCATTGAAGGCGAAATCGACCGGGGCGAGTTCGAGTTCAAGCGCGAGTTGGAAGACGTGCATATGAATATCGAAAAGGCACTGGTGGATAAAATCGGCTCAGCCGGGGCCAAGCTGCACAGCGGCCGCAGCCGAAACGACCAGATAGCCCTGGATCTGAAGATGTACCTGCGCGATGAATGCGATCGTTTTGACCTTTTGCTCACTGAGATCCAAAAGGCGTCGGTTGCCTTGGCCAGGAAATACCTGGGAGCTATCATGCCGGGTTACACTCATCTGCAAAGAGCCCAGCCGGTGCTGATTTCCCATCATATGCTCGCCTATTACGAGATGTTTGGCCGCGACCGGGAGAGAATACTCGACTGTCGCAAGCGCATCGATGTTTCACCACTGGGTTGTGCTGCCCTGGCTGGTTCCGGGCTGCCCATCGACCGTGAGTCCACGGCAGGTAAACTCGGTTTTAGTGGCATCACCGCCAACTCCATGGATACCTCGGGAGATCGCGATTTTGCTGTTGAGTTCGTCAGCTGTTGTGCGCTCATCCAGAACCATCTGTCGCGCATCTCCGAAGAGCTGGTTCTCTGGTCAAGCCAGGAATTCAATTTTGTCGAAATTGATGACAAGTTCTGCACCGGCTCTTCGATCATGCCGCAGAAGAAAAATCCGGATATCCCCGAAATCATCAGGGGAAAAAGCGGCCGGGTCAACGGCAGTCTGATGAGTCTGCTGACCCTGATGAAAGGTCTGCCGCTTACCTACAACCGCGATCTGCAGGAGGACAAGGAGCCGGTCTTCGACACCGTAGATACGGTTTCCGCCTCACTCGCCATCATGGCTGAACTTTTGGGCAACCTTAAATTCAACACTGAAATCATGGACCGGGCAACCAGAAAAGGCTTTATAACCGCCACGGATCTGGCCGATTATCTGGTCTTGAAAAATGTGCCTTTCCGGGAGGCACATGCCATTGTAGGTAAAGCAGTGGCCTTCTGTCTCGACAAGGGCTGCGAGCTTGAAGAGCTGAGCCTTGAGGAGCTTCAGGGTTTCTCTCAGGCCATAGAAGAAGATGTTTTTTCCGTGCTCACGGTGGAAGGTTCGGTGAACAGCCGGATGTCCGCTGGAGGTACCGCCACTGATCGGGTGAAAGAAGCTGTAGAGCAGGCCGAACAACAACTGAAAAGGCTCTAACGATGGTGTCGACGCGTCCAGTTCAGGTTTCACTGCTGGCAGCGGCCGTTCTGGTTTCACTGGCCGGCTGCGGCTATAAAACGGATCCTGTGCCGCCGCAGAGTGTGGTGCCTGAGGCCATCAACGATCTGCGCTATATCCTGGATGAAAAGGGTGCTCGGCTCACCTGGTCTTATCCGCTGGAAACTATTGAAGGCCAGGGTCTTACCGCCATCGACTCCTTCGAGCTCTTTCGGGCTGAGATGCCGCTGAAGGACTTCTGCAGCACTTGTCCCATTCCTTTTGGTGATCCCATTAGAATAGAGGGCGAAGAAATACCAAAAGATGAACGCAAAACCGAAGAATATGTGAGCGGTCTGCTGCGCTCCGGCAACAAATATTTTTTCAAGGTGCGGTCGCGGACGAGCTGGTGGGCGGCAAGCGGAGATTCCAATGTGGTTTCCTTCGTCTATCACACCCCCGCCGCCGCACCGGACAACGTTGCCGTCTCGATTGGCGACCGACGTGTCAAGCTGAGGTGGTCGCCGGTTGAGGAACTCATCGACGG
>JASJDT010000048.1 GCA_030065655.1 Desulfocapsaceae bacterium
CGAGACGCTCGAGCTTGCCGAGACCAGTCTGCCGACGGCGGTCTGGCAGATGGACTACAATTCGATGAATGACATTCTCGAAGCGATTCTCATCAACGAATCAATCGCCTCGGTAAGAATTTTAATGGATGACACCCTGGCAGTGGCTAAAACGCAACCCCAGTATAAAACACGCGACTTCTCTTTTTTCCAGAATTCCAATGAATTCATGGTTGACTCACTTGGCGTATTTCGAAGTGGTGAAGAGGTTGGTGTTTTTGAGGTGGCTATTTCTAGGGCGAAGATCCAACAGGGAGTGTCTGTAACGGTTGTTCTCGTTGCCATCCAGGCCTTCACCCTTTGTATGGCAATCATTCTGACCTCCGTTCTTATCACTAGGCGCTATATTTTCACCCCTCTCATGAAGTTGGAAAGTCATGCCAAATTGGTGGCCATGGGCAATCTGGAAAGCAATATCGAAATGAGCGGGAGCGATGAGTTTTCACAGCTTGCTGAGGCTTTTAATATCATGGCAACCGAGCTGAAGCTCAGCTTTGAAACGCTTGAGCAGAAGGTCATGGAGCGCACGGCGGATTTATACCAGGCCAAAACGGATGCGGAGCAGGTCAGCCAGCACCTCAGTATTATAAGTGAAGAACTTCAGGCACTGCTTGACAATTCACCGGCAGGTATTCTTTTTGTTAACTTCGACCGGATTATCCAACGGGTGAATCCTGAAGTTGAAAAAATCACTGGTTACTCCAAAGACGAACTGATCGGTAAATCGACAAGAATACTCTATCCTTCGGAGGAGCTTTTTACCACGGTCGGTAAAAATAACTATAAGGTCCTGCGTACACATGGCTATTGTCAGACCAATCTCGAGATTCAGACCAAAACCGGTGAATTGAAGACATGTTACTGGCGGGGCAAAGTGATCGGCAGCGATGAAGGTGTTGAGGGGGTAATCTGGAGCCTTGAGGATATATCTAAACGGCTGCAAATGGAGGAGGAGTTGCTCCGGGTCAAAAAACTGGAGTCCATTGGTGTTCTTGCAGGAGGTATTGCCCATGATTTCAATAATCTATTACTGGCAATTATCGGTAACATTTCTCTTGCTAAGCGGATTTCCGGTCCGGAAAGCGAGCTGCATGACCTGCTGGACTCGGCACATAAGGCATCCGATAGGGCTAAAGATTTGACCGCTAAGTTGTTGACTTTTTCCAGTGGCGGAGAGCCAATCAAAGCTACTGAATCATTGCCCAAACTCTTAGAGGAATCGGCCTCGTTCGTGCTGTCGGGAAGCAATGTCAAATGTACCTATGAGTTCCAGGAAAACCTATGGCCGGTGGAGATGGATCGCAGCCAGATCAACCAGGTTATCCAGAACCTCATTGTCAATGCCGATCAGGCCATGCCCGATGGAGGTAAGGTCCATATAACCTGCAGGAATGAAATTTTGGCTCACGGTCAGGTAACAGATCTTGGCGGAGGGCGATATGTGTGCGTGGAAGTAAGGGACCAGGGGCGCGGTATTCCAGAGGATATCATTGACAAGATCTTTGATCCTTATTTTTCAACCAAGCAGCGAGATAGCAACAAAGGGAGCGGTTTGGGACTCTCTATCGTGCATTCAATCGTAACGAAGCATAACGGTATCATCCAGGTTGACTCAAAGCCCAATGAAGGCAGTACCTTTACCATGTATCTGCCAGCTATGCAGAAAGAGTTCAGTACCTCTCCTTCATTGGAGGAAAAGGTGACCAGCGGCAAAGGACGAATTCTGGTCATGGATGATGAGGAAATTATTCGGACGGTCGTCTGTAATATGCTGGAGTATCTGGGCTACGAGACTGTGCAGGCATGTAATGGTAAGGAAGCAGTAGCAATATACCGGAGAGGTCTGGAAGAAGGAGATAAGATTCATGCCATTATCATGGACCTTACCATTCCCGGGGGTATGGGCGGTGCCGAGGCGACACGCCAACTGCTCAAGATAGACTCCGAGGCGAAGGTGATCGTGTCCAGTGGCTATTCCCGCGATCCGGTGCTTGATAACTTTGAATCCTTTGGATTTTGCAATATCGTCAGCAAACCTTATCAGCTTCCCGATCTTTCTCGGGTACTCTCAGAAACACTGGCAGGAAAAAATTGAGAATAGCAGGTATGCATATGAGCTCAAATACTATTCCCCGCAAATTTTGGATTTTTGTGAGCGTCAGCGTCTAGCTTTTCCGTTGATTTTCTCCGGTTGCGCGACCATGGAGAAAAATGAGTGTCTCAATTACCAATGGCGGAACATAGGTTAGGAAGACGGAGTCAGGGGCTATCGGGCAACCCATCTTGCCGAGCATCGCCAGGCCTGCGCAGATTATGGCGTTTCCCCTGATCTGGAAGATGAGCAGCGGCTTGAAAGCAGCGAAAACACTCTTGATCTGCTGGAGGCACAGTACCATGCAGAACCTGATAGACCATAAGGATTGCGGGGAATAGATCTCTGATATTGTTTTGGCTGGACTGTTCTTGAAAGAGAAAAAGCACTTTCCTTATATAAAGGGAAAGTGCTTTAACTATTTGGTGGAGCTAGGCGGGATCGAACCGCCGACCTCTTGACTGCCAGTCAAGCGCTCTCCCAGCTGAGCTATAGCCCCAGAGTCTCTCCGGTAATTTGACGACAATCAATAACAGGCTTTCACTTCACTGTCAATCAAATTTGCTATATTCTCGCAACAAAAATGCATATTTCTTGCGTATAGGTCAGCGCTCTGTTATTGTTTATCCTTTTGTAGTTTTACTTGCAAAAACAGAAAAATCTCTTAAAAAACATTGAAGGTTAGGCATTGTTTCTCCGATATGCCAATATGAAACCGTAATTAACAAATATTTTTCCGGAAAAGGAAAGGTCTAATGTATTCACCATTTAATTTTTTGTTTGGTTGGCTCTCCAATGATCTGGCAATTGATCTGGGAACGGCAAACACAGTTCTCTATGTGAAAGGCAAGGGAATTGTTTTGAGGGAACCCTCAGTGGTGGCAGTACGACAGGATGCCAGCGGCAGTAAAGTACTTGCCGTAGGCCAGGAAGCCAAACAAATGCTTGGGAAGACGCCTGGTAATATAACAGCCATACGTCCAATCAAGGATGGGGTGATTGCCGACTTCGAAGTTACCGAAGCGATGTTGCGCTATTTTATCAAAAAGGTACACAATCGTAAGACGCTGGTACATCCTCGCATTATGATTTCAGTCCCTTCAGGTATTACCCAGGTTGAAAAAAGAGCAGTGAAAGAATCTGCTGAATCGGCTGGTGCCAGAGAGGTTTATCTGATAGAAGAACCCATGGCAGCAGCGATTGGTGCTAATTTACCGATTACCGAGCCCACGGCAAACATGGTTGTCGATATCGGCGGTGGTACCACTGAAGTAGCTGTAATTTCACTTGCTGGGATTGTCTATGCGAAATCGGTCAGGGTAGCCGGCGACAAAATGGACGAAGCGATTTTACAATATATCAAGCGCAAGCATAACCTGGCCATCGGCGAAAGAACCGCGGAGCTGATCAAAACCACCATTGGCAATGTACTACCGGAAGAACCCTATGAAAGTATGGATATCAAGGGGCGTGATCTTGTGTCGGGCGTACCCAAAACACTGACCATTACTGCCGATGAGATTCAATCGGCAATTTCCGAGCAGGTTGATGTCATCATTGAAGCTGTGAAAGTTGCCCTGGAAGTTACGCCCCCTGAACTGGCTGCGGATATCGTCGACCAGGGTATTGTGCTCACCGGTGGAGGTGCTCTTCTGAAAAATCTTGATCTGGCACTGAAAAATGAAACGGGAATGCCCATCATTGTCACCGATGATCCACTCTCATCCGTCGTCCTTGGCTCAGGAAAGGCGTTAGACAATCTGGATATCCTAAAAGAAGTAACAATCAGCTGACAGGTTCTCAGCCTGTCTGTATCGATGAGGTCCAGCATGTCTGTATTGTCGGCCCGGCGTGATCGACTTCTATTGGTAGAGCAAATTATGGTATTCCCAGTCAGCTAAACACCATGGCTCGAAGTTCTGCTGCCAGCTATATCCAGCTGGCTGGGGCTTGGAGCTTTTCATATAAAGAATCCTTTTACCGGTTGTGAGACAGAAAACCACCTCCAGAAAGAGGCAGAAAAAACCGGCGATGATGAAGGTTGTACTCCTTCTCATCCTGGTAGCATGCCTTGTCCTCTTTGCTGCTTCATTTGGGGGAAGATTCGGTCTTTTTCGCCAGTTGGCGCTTGAGACTCTGGGACCGGTTCAGAGTCTTTTCACCGGTACTACCGACAGTGTTGCAAAAATCTGGGACGATTACATCTCCTTATGGGAAATTAGGGATGAGAACAAACAGTTGCGGGCCATGCTCGATCAATACAGCAACAAGCTCAACGAGTATACCGAAGCATATTTCACCTACCTGGCACTGACTAAAAAGCTAAACTTCAAAGAAAAAGAACCATTTCCTTCGATCACTGCCAAAGTCGTCGGCAAGGATCCCTCCTATTGGTTTCAGACCATAATCGTAGATCGCGGTGAAAACGATGGTGTCATCAAAGGAATGGTAGCCCGTAATGAAGATGGAGTTGTCGGTCAAGTCATCCAGGTGTCACCCAACTATGCCAAGATACTCCTCGCCAATGCCCCGAGTAGTGCCATTGACGCCATGATTCAGAAAAACAGGGAAAGAGGCATCCTGAAAGGTGCAGGCAAAGATGGTTTCGTTCTTAACTATGTTCTCAAAAAAGCTGACGTAATGGAAGGTGATCAAATCGTTACCGCAGGGATTGGCGGGGTTTTTCCACCAGGAGTCCCTTTGGGAACAGTATCTTCGGTCAGGAAAAAACAGCGGGGTA
Source organism: Desulfocapsaceae bacterium (assembly GCA_030065655.1). GTDB lineage: Bacteria > Desulfobacterota > Desulfobulbia > Desulfobulbales > Desulfocapsaceae > Desulfopila_A. The sequence goes on from JASJDT010000048.1 coordinate 4,872, forward strand.
TGTTTCAAGAAATAGAGGTTCAACCGGCGGTTGATTTTCAACGTTTGGAGACGGTGTTCATCAATTTAACTGAAAAACTGGTCTGGGAAGCCGAGATGACCAGCGATGATGGGGACAATCCTTAATGTTGTGGGTTGTTTTTTTCATATTGGGCGCTTTGCTCATTGTGGCTGAAGCCAGTCTTTTTCACATATTTCCGGATGTTTTAGGACGACCTGATTTACTTTTCATTGTCATAGTTTTCGCTGCTTACAGGTTTAACTGGGCGAGCGGTCTAATTTATGTCTACAGTCTTGGCTGGATGATGGATGTAGTCTCCGGCATTCATCCCGGGATTTATCCTCTCCAAAACATTTTAGTATTTTCCTCGCTGAAAATTTTGACGGAAAACAGCCCGTTGAAGGAAAATACCTACCAGGTTCCCTTGGTGGCCTTCAGCTATTTTCTCATGCAGATGCTCACCTATTTTCTCTATTCCATGTTATCACCTGAGACCTTACCGCCCTGGTCATGGAACAGGGTTATTCAGGAGACGATCATCCTTCTTTTGGCAACAATACCGGTTTTTATTCTCCTCAATTCTCTCTATGAGTTCTTTGCCAAGCGTCGTGTAATCCGCAGGGCTATGAAAAAAGGGATCGGCACCAATCAGTTTCGCTAGATTAGAAATATAGGGGTATGGCAATTGAGTGAAACAAAAGTGTCAAATATAATTGTCTTTTCACGGGCAATTTGGCAAGATTACCAGACGAAACGGCCATATCTTAAGTTGAAGTAGTATGCAGAAAGAACGTTCCTTTTTTAAAGAGATTGAAGAAATAACCGAGTACGATGGCAGTGCTCTTGATCTTCTGCGCCCTCGTTTATTGCTGGCAGCCGGAATAATAATTGTTTTTGCTGCTCTTGTCTTTTGCAGGCTCTGGTTTCTGCAGATATCTAACAACGAAGAATTCCTCAGTAAAGCCTATAATAACAGGGTGCGAGTGCGCGAGCTGGCAGCTCCGAGAGGACATATTCTTGACAGAAACGGTGTGTCTCTGGTCACGAACAGGCCTTCATTCAACGTCTTGCTCGTGCGTGAAGATTCCGGCAATGAACCTTCTCTAATGAAGCGGCTGGCAAAAGTTTTTGATATTGATGTAGCACGATTGTGGGAGCGTATTCGTGAGGCGGAGCATATTCCCTTGCATATTCCCATTCAGCTTCAGGAGGATATCAACTGGGAAACACTTGCTTACCTTGAAAACCATAAACATGAATTTCCAGGTATCCGCATAGAGGTGACTCCCCGCCGCGTATACCATTATGGCGATCTCGCAGCCCATCTTATCGGCTATCTCGGCACCATCAGCAAACGCGAACTGATGGGCAGCGTAGAAGGGGAGTACAGTGGCAGGGATAAAATCGGTAAGATGGGTCTCGAAAAGTTGCGCGAAAGGGATCTGCGTGGCGAAAAAGGCACCAGCTTTGCCGAAGTAAATGCCCGGGGGTTTCAGCAGCAGCTGCTCAAACGCGTCGACCCACTGCCAGGAAGGGAGTTGCATTTGACCCTCGATGTAAAAATGCAGCAGGTTGCCGAGGAAATAATGAACAGTGAGGACAAATCAGGCGCGGTGGTTGCTCTCGATGTCAATACCGGTAGAGTTCTCACCCTTGTTTCCACACCTCCCATTCGACTTGAGGAATTCATCGGAGGCATATCTCAGAAGAACTGGGATACATATCTCAACAACATCAAGAAACCATTGATTAACAAAGCTGTTCAGGGTGTTTATCCGCCTGGATCAACGTACAAAATGATCACTGCTTTAGCTGGTCTGGAAGAAGGCGTGATCGATCTTGAATCCGTATACTATTGTCCAGGTTATCACGCTTTTGGCAACAGAATATACCGCTGCTGGAAATGGTCGGGCCATGGCGCGGTCAATCTTACCAGGGCCATTGCCGAGTCTTGCGATGTCTACTTTTATCAGGTGGGCCAGCTGGTTGGAGTGGATACTCTTGCGGAATATGCCAAAAAACTAGGCCTGGGGGTGAAAACCGGGCTTGAAATAGAACATGAAAAAGCTGGGCTTGTCCCTACCAAGAAGTGGAAAAGAGATCGGCACAATATAAAATGGCAGGAAGGTGAGACATTGTCTATTGCCATCGGCCAGGGTTACAACCTGGTCACCCCTTTGCAGATTACTGTTATGACAGCCATGCTGGCTAATGGAGGCAAGAAGTATCGTCCTCAAATTGTTGAAAAAGTAGTCAACCCTAATGGTGAGATTGTGGAGCGATTCGAGCCGGAACTCATCGAGGAACTCACCGGAATGGATCAACATATACGTCTGATTCAGGAAGGGATGTATGAGGTTGTCCAGGGCAAAAGAGGGACAGCACGAATAGCGAAGATTGAGGGACTCGATATCGCCGGAAAGACCGGAACAGCTCAGGTCGTGAGATTAGCCCAGTACAAGCATCTGAAAGAAGAAGATATTCCCTACAAATATCGCGACCACGCCTGGTTTACCTGTTACGCCCCTGCAGATAAGCCGGAAATAGCTGTTACGGTCCTGGTTGAACATGGTTTGCATGGCAGCTCAGGAGCATCACCGATTGCCAAAGCAGTGCTGGAAACGTACTTTGCTGATCGTCTGATTGCCCCTGAAGTGGCTGAGAACAAAGAGTAAAACTATTTCCTGGTGAGATTGATTCACCAGAGAAGATTATCCTGAGGTAAATCCTCCTGTATCATGAGAGAGACCATGGGTGGACTGAATGATCCGCATTGATAGAAGACTGATAACGCATTTCGACTGGACCTTGCTGCTGTTAATTCTGTTGATCTGTGGGATGGCTTTGCTAAATCTCTATAGCGCCTCTTATCCGCCAAAAGCTTGGGGCATGCCCCCTTATTTAAAGCAGAGTTACCTTTTTCTCATGGGCTTTACCGCAATTCTTTTTATCATCAGTTTTGACTACAATGAGCTGATTTTCTGGAATTATCCCTTTTACGTGACCATCATTGGACTACTTGTTTTCGCCTTCTTTATGGGACAAAGTGCGGGTGGAGCTCAGCGATGGATTGATCTTGGCTTTTTCCGTCTGCAGCCTTCTGAGCCCGCCAAGCTGATGCTGGTCATAACCCTGTCGAGTTATTACGCCCGCAAGGAAGTGATTAACGGTTATTCCCTCAAACAACTGTTGGCGCCAATTGTCTTAACCACTATTCCCTTTCTTCTCATTCTCATGCAGCCGGATTTGGGAACAGCGCTGATGCTGGCCATTATTTTCATTTCTATGACGGTTTTTGTTAAATTACGTTTATCCACCTATTTAACCCTCGGGGGAGCAGCTCTATTTGCAGTGGTCTTTGCCTGGTACAAACTTCTCAAACCCTATCAGAAGCAGCGTGTGCAAACGTTTCTCAATCCTGAGAATGATCCAATGGGGCATGGATACCAGATAATGCAGTCAAAGATCGCGGTCGGAAGCGGCGGTAAATTTGGAAAAGGATATCTGGAAGGCACTCAGGGGCATTTGCACTTTCTGCCGGAAAGGCATACAGATTTCGCTTTTTCAGTTTGGTGCGAAGAATGGGGTTTCTTCGGCAGCATGTTCTTTCTTGGTATCTACTTTTTCATGCTGTTGTGGGGATTGCGTGTTGCCATGCATGCCAAGGACAGGTTTGGGATGTTGCTGGCCTATGGCGTGACCATGCTCATTTTCTGGCAGGCTATCATTAATATTCTCATGGTGCTCGGTTTTCTACCGGTGGTCGGTATACCGCTTCCGCTGGTATCATACGGAGGATCATCACTGTTAACCACCTTACTGGCTTTGGGAATTCTTATGAATGTGCGCATGCGCCGATTTCAGCCGGGGAAGGGTGAAGAGGTGGATACGGACTAGGTGAAACTATGATCCTATTCTCTGGAAGTGGGAGCTTCTGACCACGGGAAAGTAGAGGCGTTGACTAGTTGTGCTGCTATTTGAAGGCAGGGTTTCCGCTTAGTCTCAGCCGAGAAATGGTGCGCTGAGCCACGTCAAGGCCGCTGCGAATATTCTTTGAGACCGTCTCCACCAATTTCTTCTCATCTCTATCCTTAAGCGCTTGAAGTATCTGATAATGCTCTTCTGAAAATTTTTGACAGTCAGCGCGCTCCTGGTCGTATAAAGTGAGAAAAGTTTCAACTGACTCGATGAGTTTCCCTACAATTGCAATGAGGTGCGGGAGCTTTGAGGCAGCGTAGAGAGTGGAATGGAATGCGCGATCCAAAGCATAGAAATCGGCTCGCTCAGTCAACATTTGGCTGTGTAATTTTTCGAGCTCCAAAATATGTTCATCGGTGAGATTGCGCATCGCCTCAGCAGCAAGCTGAGCTTCGATTTCCATGCGAATTTTGAAGATCATAACGATCTCGGTTTGGGAAGGGGGGGTGGCCACCACTGCCCCCTTATAGGGCACATTTTTAACGAGACCTGAACGGTCAAGCCTTACCAGTGCCTCTCTGATCGGTCCCTTGCCTATACCCAACTCTCTCTCAAGTTCATTGACAACCAGGCGTGTTCCCGGAAGTTTCTCTCCGGAGATGATGATGTCACGGAGCTTCTTGTAGGCAACCAATGATTTCATAGTTGAGTCATATGTTAAACGTGAACTCTGATGTTTTTTACTGGAGAAATGGTTTCTTCTCCTCTACGGATTCATAAAGTAATGCTTTAGCAGAACAATCATTTGCAGCTAATCCCAGAGGGCATCGTTTTCCTCACTCAGTCTTTTGGGCAGTGATGATCGAGGACGATCCTCTTCTGCGTGTCAGTGCTCAAAATCAATTAATAGATACTGAACGATATGGGGAAAACGGAGTTACGTATTAGTCGCTTGCGCTATCTTTGTCAAGTCGAAGTGACTCTATATGCGGTGCTTTTTTGTTTTTGGCAACGGCAACAACTTCCTGGGCTAGCAATTCTGCTGCATCAATTACCAGGATAGGAAGATCTTCAGCGATTATTCCCAACTCTGTGCATCCCAATATGGCAGTCGTTGCACCTTTTTCCTTAAGGTGCTGGGCAATAGCTCGGAGTTCTTGACGAATTCCGATATCGGTTTCACCCTTCTTTACTCGTCGGATAATCTGGAAAAGCTGTTCTTGGACTTCATCGTCGGGGTAAATAACCTGCATACCAACAGCCGCAAATTTTTCTGTGTAGAGTTGCGTTTTGACGATGGTATTAGAGCCCAGGATGCCAACCAGCTCGGTTGTACCTTTTAACTTGACCACCTGATCAACAACGAGGTCAATGAGATGTACGACAGGGATATCTACTGCCTCTGCTACATTGGAGTAATAAGCATGCGCTGTGTTGCAGGGGATAACCAGGAAGTCAGCTCCCCAGCCCTCCAGCCCCTTGGCCATACGGGCAAGATACGGACCCGGATTTTCACCGTCTTTACCTAGAATTGCCTGCATACGCGAGGGAACTTTAGGGTCATTGTCGATCAGGCAGCGGATATGATCAATGTCATCTATTGCAGGAGTGTTGGCGATGATGCGCTGCATGAGATCAACTGTCGCCTCGGGGCCCATGCCGCCAAGGATACCTGCTACTTTTTCGATGCTTTTTGTCGATGTCATGGGTGATCAAATCTTTGTAGCTAATGGTTTGTTATGGTGTTTCTTACTTTGTTCCAGTGACGCAAAGAGCCAAGTCATGGTGTTTTCTTAATTTTTCAAAGTAAATACAAAAAATCGTTAACGCAAATTTGATTTTTCGGCGCATTTAATCTCCCCTCAACCTTGTCTATCTTCCGGGTGAGGGGAACTAGACAGACAAACAGAAAATTTTTAGCTTCTAAACGTGTCCAGATAGGCATATAGCGCCGGTGATCCGCCGGTATGCAGGAAAAGCACATTTGCTCCCTTAGCAAATTCTCCTTTGCGGACAAGATCTATCAGTCCGGCCGCGGCTTTCCCTGAGTAAACGGGGTCAAGCAGAATCGCCTCTTCGCCGGCAAACAGCTTGACAGCTTCGATCATCGATTCGGTTGGAATTGAATAACCGGGTCCGACATAATCAGCATAACAAACGATATCATTTCGGGCGACACCGCTTTTTACTCCAAGCATGTCTGCAGTCTGGGCAGCAAGGTTATAGACTATTTCTTCCTGTACATCTTTGGGGCGCGACACGTTCATTCCGGAGATGGGTATATTGGCGTTGGTTCCGGTCATTCCAACGGCCATGCCGGCATGGGTTCCCGCTGAACCTGAGGGGACAATGATGTGATCGATCTGCAGTCGCATTTCATTGAGTTGCGCCATGGTCTCTTCAGCACAGACTGCATATCCCATGGCGCCAATCGGGTTTGAGGCACCGCCTGGGATTATATAGGGTTTCTTCCCATTCTCTTTGAGTTCTTCGGCGGTTTTCTCCATTTCGGCCATCATGTCTGAGCCGCCTGGAACTACTCGTTTGCTTTTCACCCCGAGCAACTCAAAAAGAAAGTTGTTGCCGCTGCCGTCTTCTTTGTAGGAGCCTTTTACCCGTTCTTCCAGGACCAGATGACATTCCAATCCTTCCTTGGCGGACCAGGAAGCAGTCAGGCGGCAGTGGTTGGACTGTACGGCACCACAGGTAATTATGGTGTCAGCACCTTTGGTAAGGGCGTCAGCAATACAGAAATCAAGCTTACGGGTTTTGTTGCCGCCTGAGGCACCGGGGAGAAGATCATCGCGTTTGACATAGAGATTGACATCCATGCCGAGTGCTTTGCTGAGTTTGGTCATGGGCTCGATGGGTGTTGCTCCCTGGAGGTACCCACGTCGCGGAAATTTGGTATAGTTCATATTGTACTCCTTGAAAAAGTTTTAAATAGCAATCACCGCTTCAACTTCCACCCGAGCACCAAGAGGCAGAGCAGCCACCTGGTAGGCGCTTCGGGCTGGAAACGGCTGAGAAAAATATTCTTTATAGACTTCGTTGACAGCTTGGAAATCAGCTATGTCATCTAAGAAAACAGTTGTCTTTACAGTTTTGTCCAACGATGTTCCTGCAGCCTCAGCTATGGCCTTGAGGTTTTTAAAGACCTGGTGAGCCTGTTGGTCAATGGGGCCCTCGACAATCTTACCTGTGACCGGGTCGAGCGGCAACTGACCGGAGGTGTAGAGCTTGTCATCCGTGCTTATAGCTTGAGAATAGGGGCCTATGGCAGCAGGCGCTTTATCGGTGTTTATTGGCTGTATTGTCATGATCATTCCTTCTCTAGATTAATTGTCTTATTAATATTTTTTTAATAGCCCAAAGCGCGCGGCAGCCACATGATTATTCCTGGGAAATAGGCCATGATGAAAATGACGCCCACGGTGATTATGCAGAAAGGAATCGCTTTCCAAGAGATTTCTTCCAAGGATACGCCACCGATTCCCGAGGCGATGAACATATTCTCGCCCAGTGGAGGTGTGGAAAAACCAACGCCACAGCAACAGACCAGCACAATACCAAAATGAATTGGATCGATACCAAGACTAATCATTATTGGTAGGAGCACCGGCGTGACCAGCATGATCAATGCCAGGGTCTCCATGAACATGCCCAGGAAAAGGAGAAAAAGAATAACCAGAACCCAGATAAGGTGGATATCCGAGGTCAGGGCCAGCAAAGCTTCGGCAATTGCATCCGGCACCCGATACTGAACCAGCAGGCGACCAAATGAGAAAGCAGTGAACATGATGATCAAAACTCTACCGGTGAGCCAACTCGTTGTTTCCAGAGATTTCATCAGTCCCTTTATGGTGAGTTCCCGATAAATGAAAATGCCCACAAAAAGGGTGTAGAAAATAGCTACGATGGCTGATTCTGTTGGGGTAAAAAGACCGGAGTAGATACCACCCAAGATGATCACCGGCGCCATGATGGACCAGAATCCCTTACGTAGGGTTACCAAGATGTGCTTCACAGAGAGTGGCGGCATGCCTTCACCCAAACCCTTGCCCCGGCAACGGATAAGGTGCATAATAATCAACCCGAAAGCAATGAGCAGCCCTGGCATAACCCCGGCAACGAACATTTCAGTGATGGATTCCTGGGCTGTTACACCATAGATGACCATGGGAATGGATGGCGGAATAATAATGCCAATTCCGCCGGAAGCGGCAGTCGCCGCCGATGCGTAGCCGGAGTCATAACCTCTTTTGACCATGGCTGGAATCATCAGCATACCCACAGCAGCAGTGGTTGCAGGTCCGGAACCGGATATGGCTCCAAAGAATAAACAGGCAAGTGTGGTCGAGATGGCCAGGCCGCCATCAATTGAGCCAACTAGGGATTCAGCAACCCGAACCAGACGCTTGGATATCCCGGCACTCTCCATGAGTGCACCTGAAAGAACAAACGCCGGCAGGGCCATAAGGGGAAATTGGTTGACCGAAGAGAAGGCGACCTGGACAAGAGTTGAGAGATCCTGGCCCACTGCCATGAAGGCGGCCATGGCCGCCACTCCAAGTGATACCGCGATAGGCGCTCCCAGCAGCAACAGAGTCCCGAAAGCGAGGAAGAGTATGGTGGCTTCAGACATAGTATCTACCTCCTATTCGGGCGCTTTATCGGTGACCAGCTCTTTAGCTTCTTCAAGATCCACCTTGTCCACATCTTTGATATCAACTTTGAGAATGTACTTCATCACATCAACCTGGATTATGCGAATGGTCATAAGGCCAAAGCTGATGGGAAAAATCCAGTAGACATAGGCCATCGACCATTCCAAGGCCGGCGACATGTATGGAAATTCGGTGAGATCCCTGATAACCTCAACACTTTTTTTGATCATAATCAGGTTAAAACCGATCCAAATCAGATCCGTGAAAATAATTGAGATGTCTTGGACAATTTTCGGCAGGATTTTAAATTGGATCATAACCCGGTTGTGGGCTGCGAGTCTAGCTGCAAAGGCGGCGCCGAAAAAAACGAACCAGACAAAGGCGAATCTGGATATTTCTTCACTCCAGGGAATTACGTAGTTAAAGCAGACACGCAGGGCAATCTGGAGAAACAGAATAGTGACAAAAAAGCCTAGTAATACCTGGCATATATAACTTTCAAAGTTATCCAGGAATTTGACTACGTATTTAAGGACCATGGGTGCCTCCCCTTGGAGAGCTGGAGTGTGCCGGAAGAAGATTCTCTTCTTCCGGCATGTCTTCAGGAGAACTTACTTCTTGCCAAGAGCCTCAAGAACCATATCGATGTTTTCCTTGCCACCGATAAAGTCATAGTATTCAGGCCAGACATTGTCGATGGCCAGTTGCTTCCACTTCTCTTCATCTTCAAGAGTGCTGATTTCAACGCCATTGGCCATGAGACCTTGCTTGGCATTTTCAGCTTCGAGTATCTGGAAAGAAATGCCATACTGCTGAGCCTCTATACCAGCCCTGGTAAGGAGATCACGGGTTTCCTGATCAAATTTCTCCCAGGATTTCTGGCCAACGATGAGCGGCTGGAGAGAATACTGGTAATGAACCTCGGTCAGATAATCTTGAACCTCATGGAATTTCATGGTGTAATTGACGATGTATGGATTTTCCTGTCCATCTACAACTCCTTGCTGCATTGCCGTAAAGGTCTCAGACCAGGCCATGGGCACAGGATTGGCACCCCATGATTTTAAGGTTGCCATAATAATCTTGTTCTGAGGAATCCTTATTTTCAGGCCCTTTACATCAGCAAGTTTGCTGACGGGTTGTTTAGAATTGGTGATGTAGCGGAAATTGGAGTAGGTCCAACCAAGAATACGGAACCCACCTTGTTCAATCGACAGTTTGTTCCAATGAGCACCCAGACCACCGGTGGTAGCCTTGATGGCCTCATAATGATCTTCAATAAGATAGGGCATGGTCAAGGTGCCTAGCGGTTTAACGAACGGCACAGCATTACCTACGCCAATTACAGCAAGGTCTAAGGTGCCGCGGCGGGTATTCTGTAACATCTCGGTCTCAGTACCCAGCGCGCCATTGGGAAAAAGCTGAACCTCTATTTCTCCACCGGAAAGGGATTCCACTAAAGACTTGAATTGGAGCATCATTGCTCCCTGATCTGAGTCGATGGCATCACCCATACCTACTCGAAACACTCTTTTGGCAAACGCTGTCTGGCTAAACGTTGCCATCAACAACACAGTTATGGCGATTACAGTAACTTTTCTCAGCATCACGACCTCCTCATGATTTTTTTGGTTAATGAACGCTTTACCTGCTTGGAATTGTCATAAGGAAAGAGGGAAAAACCTTTTTCATAGACTTTCCAAGAGGTAAAGAAGTAAAATCCCTTCCTCTGCGGGATATTTTTCTACACTTCATTGCGGTGTATCTAAAACGTTTTCTGCGCCTACAAACCAGCAGGCTTAGTTTTTGTTAGGATTGCTATCTCATATATGCAGCTCATTCTGTCACGACCTTCCCATTACTGCTGGAAAAGTTCGCCAGCAACATCGCCGATGATTTCTGCTATCTTTTCACAGTCCTCAAGATCAAAAGTCAGCGGTATCCTCATGTCGCACATTGTCGCAAGAGTCCTGTCTGTTTTGGTTAATTTTGGAAGATCTTCAAGGTATTGCCAGCTTGAGTAGGCACTCGTAAAACCAACGGGTTCAGGGTTGCCAAACCATTTAAGCTCTACTCCTCGTTCTAGCGTTTTCTGTAAGAATTTTTGGATGGTTCCGGCATCCTGACCCTGAATCGAAAATTGTATGGAACTGCCTACGTAGTATTCTTTTTCCGGCCGTTGTGGACAGGTAATTGCCGGAATGTTATTAAGTTTTTCTTCCAGCAGCTGGTAACGTTTATTCCACCGTCGGCACTGGTTGTCGAGGTTGCGAAGCTGGTAACGCAGAAGAGAAGCTCGCAGATTGTCCATACGACAGGAATAATTCGGTATCTGTTTTTTATACTTGGTAAAAACTTCCTCCGGCGGTCGCGAGATATGTCGGTCAAAAAGCATGTAGGAACCTGAATAGAGTATGGCTTGAGCAATGATTTCAGGATCATCAGTGGTGAGTAGGCCGCCTTCGCCGGAATTTATATGTTTGTATGTTTGCGTGCTGAAACAGGCAACTTTACCAAATGATCCTGATTTCCTGCCATTCCATGATGCCCCCATGGTGTGGGCACAGTCCTCTATAAGAGTGATGTTATGTGCTTCGCAAATAGAGACAAGTCTTTCCATATCAGTGAGGTGACCACGCATATGGGAGACAAGGAAATATTTCGCTACGCCATTGGCTGTTTTGGACTCTAGATCATCAAGGTCAACTGTATAATCAGGAGTTATGTCAATGAACTTAACTCTCGCTCCCGCATTATGTATGGCGCCGGGTACTGGAGCTAAGGTGAAAGCGTTGCAGAGGACGGTATCATCCCGTTGTACGCCGGCACTTTTTAGGGCAAGATACATGGCCATTCCGCATGAAGTGACAGCAAGGCAATATGAGGCTCCAATATACTCTGCAAACTCTTCTTCGAGTTTTGCTGCCTCTCCTGTCTGACCTGCGGCCACGTTATAGCGATGAAGCTTTCCACTTCGCAATATTTCAGTGGCCGCAGCGATGGCCTCATCACCAATTGGTTCCTGTAGGGTAAAATCCTTGGTAAAACGAATGATCTTTTT
>JASJDT010000254.1 GCA_030065655.1 Desulfocapsaceae bacterium
ACTGACCTCAACTTCAAACCGATTGAGGGAGATAATATGGAATCTGAAATCAAATTGATGAATCTTAACGAATGGGCCATGCTTATTATCTTGTCCATTTTATGGGGTGGGTCGTTTTTCTTTGTAGGAGTAGCTGTCAAAGAGCTTCCACCTCTCACTATTGTCGCTTTGCGAGTTACAATGGCTTCCTTCACTCTGCTGGCAATAGTTTATCTATCAGGCCAGAAGCTTCAGATGGGACGAAAGTTTTGGTTTCCATTTTTGGCAATGGCTCTACTAAACAATGTGATCCCGTTCAGCTTAATCGTATGGGGGCAGACACAAATAGCCAGTGGTTTGGCGTCTATTTTGAATGCAACGACACCACTTTTCACTGTGATTGTGGCCCATCTATTTACTTCGGACGAAAAAATGAATTCAAAGAAGATCTTCGGTGTGACAATCGGTTTTGCCGGGGTGGTCATCCTGACAGGTTACGAAGCACTTGCGGGAATCGGTGGGACAATATATGGCCAGTTAGCAGTTCTTGGAGCAGCTATATCCTACTCATTTGCTGGAATATACGGCCGTAGATTCAGTAAAATTGGTATCAAACCAATAATTACCTCTACGTGCCAGGTTACCGCTTCATCGATCATTCTTATCCCGATAGCCTTGTTGGTGGAAAAACCTTTAACCCTTCCCATACCCGGTTTAGAGGTGTGGTTGGCGGTTATCGGTTTGGCAGTTTTATCAACGGCCCTTGCTTATATTCTTTATTTCCGTATTCTTGCAACAGCTGGAGCAACCAACGTTCTTCTTGTAACATTACTCATACCTGTAAGTGCCATACTGCTTGGGATTACCTTTCTTGGAGAGCAGATGGAACTAAAGCATTTGCTTGGTATGGGGCTTATCGGCTTAGGGTTGTTATCAATTGATGGCAGAGTATTCAAATGGTCAAGGACTTTTCGCTTCGGAATTGTTAAGTGAATGAAAAATGCGTCAAAAAAAGAGTTTTACTCCTGAGCTATTAACTCTATCTTAATAAACCATCTTAAAAACCAAAGAACTCTTGTTGCGAGAGTGCGATGCATTGACACTCAGTAGTATACATATTCATCTTGCCAGAAGGTTTTTCAAGATATCTGTATGAATTAATTTGTAATATTCAAAAACAACAGCATTCTACCAACTAGTAGGTTGACAATTGGGTGCTGTTCGTTTAATCTTACCATCAAATTATGAGACTTAGAGAATCTCATACATCTCAGACCACCAAAGCTGTCTACCTACGGGTAGGTAGTTTTGTCGGGTTTGGCAAACAAACGAAATTTAAAAGGAGGAGCAAAATGTCGAAAGTAATGAGGGTCGTGTTTGTTGTTCTGGTTATTACCATTCTATCAGCAGAAACTGCTCAATCCTCTGAGCTTCCTACCAGAGAGGAAACCTTAGCTGAAATTAAAAAGGATTTTGGGTTCGTACCCAATCTGCTCCAAGAAATGTCCAAAAGCCCTGCTGTCCCTTTGGTGTAGACAAAGACCGAAGGCATCATGCATGGTGGTTTGCTGACCGCCAAATAGCAGCAGGTCGTCCAGCTTACCGTGTCACTGTTCAACGACTGCCACTACTGTTCAAGCATGCATAGTAAATTTTCTGAGATAAACGGAGTAAGTCATGAAGACGTTCTGGCTATCAGAAGTGGTGAAACTCCGAAAGACAAGCATGTTGGAAACCTTGTCTGGGGCACTCAAACAATCTTGGAAAAACGAGGTCACCTGTCGGAGAAGGAATTGGAGATCATGGAAGATATGGGGATTGATCGAGCCCGTCTCTATGAAATCCTTGCCCACATCGGTAGAAAGATGATTGCCAATTATGCTGTTCATATCATTAAACCGGAACTGGAGGAGGAATTCGTGTTTAACGAGAAATAATACTGAGTATTCAATGAGCGCCCGGTTCTGAAATCATCAGGGAACAAAGCAGGATTAACCGGAAAGACGTGAGCGGTGAATAAGGATCTGATAACCTAAAAGGTGAGAGACATGACTGAAAGAATTATTGAATTTGATATGAGCGATGAAGATACCTGCATGAAACACTGGTCATTTACCCTTGATGAGAGTGCAGATGACACGATAATACGATCTGTAAAGATCAAGCCTTCAGGTGAAGGATGTGTTGGTCATCCCAAGACTATCATGGCTCTGGTAAGAGATTCAACTGTCCAGTCCCTTGATCTGGATGCTCTTGCTAAAACAAAATGTGTGCGGACCAACTCCTGCGGGATGAACCTTGCTTCATGTGTTCATAAAATTATTCAAAATGACACGTGATCTGAGAAACCCTTACTTCAAGACTATCTCTTATTGGGCGGACATGTTCGATCTCATCAAAATATAATAGGCTGTGATCTTTTATTGACATCCATCCTACCTTCTGGTAGGATGGATGTATGACTGATACAAAAACAAAAATTCTCGATGTCGCCGAAGAGCTGATCCGAAGTGTCGGTGTCAATGCTATGAGCTATAAGCATATCAGTGAGGCGGTTGGCATTCGTAAAGCGAGCATCCATCATCATTTCCCCAAGAAAGATGACCTGGTTGACGAACTGCTTGGTCGGTGTCAGACTTCATATGGAGAGCACTATACCCATATCGTTGATGGAGATGATTCAGCACCTGAGAAGCTGAGAAAACTTGCCGGAGTATTCGAGGATGGGCTTGTCAACAATAAGCTCTGTGTTGTCGGCTCGATAAGCACAGACAGAAACACGTTAAGCGATAATACCTGTAAGCTGCTCAAGAAGAATATTGAGGATACTGTTCAGATTTTTGCTGAGGTTTTCAGACAGGGAGAAGATGAAGGAACCCTGGCTTTTACGGGGTCAACTTCAGAAACAGCATATGCATTTTTCTCATTTCTTATCGGTACCCAGATTGTTGCTCGTGCCCAAGGGGAAGAGGAGTTTTTTAGAAAATCGTCTGAAATTATGATTGAGGCGCTTACGCGCTGAGATTTTTTTGATCAGTCGTTCTACCTACTGGTAGGATGATTAAAATTGTGATACATCATGAAAAAAACGCCAGAATATACCGGATTTGAATTGGGACCAATCAGGCCTCCAAGCGAAGCAGAAAGTCTGCTTATTCGCATCACCCGAAACTGTCCTTGGAATCGCTGTACCTTCTGCCCGGTGTATAAGGGCAGCCGCTTCAGCCTTCGCCCGGTCGAGCATGTCTTGAAGGATATCGATACAGTCAAGCGATGCGTTGATATCATTCTGGAAGCCAAAAAAGATGGCGTATCTCCAAATGAAGCGCTGGAGGCAAATCATATCGAGGATCTTCATGCCCAGCATGCAGCATATCAACTCGTTGCCGGTGGCATGCGCTCGATCTTTCTGCAAGATGGCAATAGTCTCATTATTAAACCGGGTGATCTCATCCGTATACTGCAACATCTGAAAAATGCTTTTCCTACTGTTGGAAGGATAACTTCGTATGCCCGGTCGCATACTATTGCCAGAATAGATGACTCGTATTTACGGGAAATGGCAGATGCCGGCTTAAACAGAATACATATCGGTATGGAATCCGGCTCTGACGAGGTTCTCAAACTTGTTAAGAAAGGGACCGACAAAGCAACCCAGATACTGGCAGGGCAGAAAATAAAAAAAGCTGGGATTCAACTCTCTGAATATTACATGCCGGGTCTTGGCGGCAAAGCTCTCTTAGAGAAAAATGCAATCGAGACTGCAGATGCACTTAACCGGATCAATCCCGACTTCATCAGATTGAGAACGCTGGCAATGCCAGTAGCTGCGCCACTGACCGCACAGTTCAGAAATGGTGATTTTGATAAGATGGGTGAAGTGGAGACAGCTAGGGAACTCCTCTTATTCCTGGAGTCATTAGATGGAATAACAAGCGTGATACGCAGTGACCATACCTTGAACCTTTTTCGGGAAGTTGATGGTTTGCTTCCAGATGATAAGGAACGGATGATTCAACCCATTGAGGAGTTCCTAGCACTTTCCCCAGAAGATCAAATGATTTTTTGCATCGGCAGGCGCACCCATAGAATCTCACGAGTTTCAGATTTACACAACCCGGTAACCCGAGGATACGCAGAGCAGATGTGTCAGCAGCTAGGTGCAACGGTTGACACCATGGATGAGGTGGTCGACAATCTGATGCAAAGCTTCATCTAGCGCTAGCAATTGTCGGTGAAAATATACTTTTATCCCGTTTATTGACACAATCTTCTACAATTAAACTACCTTTAAGTAGGTAGGTGAAGTTAAGGAGGAAATCATGGAACCTATAAAGATCCTTGTCTTTTCAGACTATATCTGACCGTTTTGTTATATCGGCAAGGGCATTGTCGAACAACTCAAGCAAAATTACGTAATTCAGGATGAGTGGCTCCCCTTTGAGATCCATCCGGACACTCCGCTCAGTGGAGTTCGTTGGGAGGATTATTTTCAAGGCATGAATGTTGAAGGATTCTTCCGGCAGTTGGATTTGCGCGGGAAGCAAATGGGGGTAAGATTCAATCTGCAGCCATTGATGAGCAATTCAAACCTTGCCATGCAGGCGGGTGAGTTCGCCAAGAACCAGGGTGTGTTTGAGTCATATCACGAAGCTGTATTTAAGACGTTCTTCACTGACTGTTTGGATATTGGCGACATTCAGGTCATCACAAAAATCATTTCCTCTCTGGGGCTTAACCCAGATGATTTTGAGAAAGCAATAATGGAAAAAACCTATATCCCGCAGTTGGAGCAGGTAAAAGAGCTTGCCGCGAAAAATATGGTCACGGCGGCACCCACCTTTCTCATCGAAGGAGGGGCAAAGATTACAGGTGCCCAACCTCTGGAGACCTTTCAGGAAGAGCTTGAGAAGGTGCTTAAAAATTAGCGAGGGAGGTTTTGAATAGGCGTAAGTATCTGGTTTTTCTTAATCAAGAACGGCTTTATGCCTTTCACAACGGATCACCATGCAAACAAAAAATGTAAACAAATAGAAAAATTAAGGAGACTAAAATGGCTATCCAGTCTGTTAATCCCAGCAACAATAAAGTCTTGGAAAACTTCAATGAAATGAGTTCAGATGAAATAGATGCTGCAATCGGCAAAGC
>JASJDT010000255.1 GCA_030065655.1 Desulfocapsaceae bacterium
GGAGTAAATCGCAGTTGTTCTGGTATCTCAAAGGCTATTATTGTAGGAGGGGTTAACCATTTACTCTTCCGGGAGCTATTACTTTTCATCAACGAATTAATCAAGATTTCACAGAGATGAAGATCCATCTTCAAGCAATGAAAACTCTGAAATTTTGATTATTAATATTTTTTGCGCTATGCTTTTCCTAGTGTTTGTGGCAAGCGGCATGTGTCTCCACTTTGGGCTAAGGCAATTAATATTTCCGTCTTGTAAAAGTTAAATTTTTATTCTGAGTAATATTATATGGTTGTTCCTCATGTTCATGGCCGCATAATGTCTCCCGCGGTTTCTATTGAGCAAGAAAAAGTCAAGCTCGGTCTTCTCAAAATTTTTCTAGTAATAGCTGTCATACCTCTGTTTTCTTTTGCTGTTATAGACTTTTTTGAAGCAAATTATTTTGAGTGTGCCCTCGAACTCTTTTCTGGATTATGGATGTTAGCCTGTCTGCTGTTGCTGGGTCGATTGCTCAGCACTCAATGGGTAAGTAACAGTATGTCAACCGTTATAGGCTTGTTATTTGTTTATCTAGCTGCCTATGGAGATGCAAACGGCTCCAAACTCTACTTTTCTTTTATCTATCCTGTCTTTACCTTCTACCTTCAAGGCACCAAAAACGGATTACCTTGGAATGTGGTATTTTTTCTTTTTCTGCTCATTATCTTAATTAATCCTACTGGTCTGGAATTTGTGTACGACTATCCAATAGAGGGTAGTGTTCGATTTCTTGTCGCCTATTCTCTTGTGACTGTCCTCAGCTATTTTTATGAGAATGTGCGTAATCGTATTCAGCGGGACCTTGAGGCGGAAAAAGATAAACTGTCACAGGCCCACAATGCTATGGAAGCCGCCAATATTAAACTTCAGTCAGCAAATGAGGAATCCAAACGCTTAGCAAAGGAGGCGAATCAGGCGAATCAAGCCAAAAGTGAGTTTTTGGCAAATATGAGCCATGAATTACGTACGCCACTCAACGGGGTTGTCGGTACATCTCATCTGCTCCAGCAAACCGAAATAACAGAAGAGCAAAGGGAGTTAGCCAAAATAATTCAAACCAGCAGTGAATCTTTGCTTGAAATCATTAATGACATTCTCGATTTCTCCAAAATTGAAGCCGGCAAATTGGACCTTGAGAGTGTAGATTTCGATTTGCATTGTGAGTTGGAGAAATTTCTTGACAGCATGGCTTACAGGGCCCACGAAAAAGGTTTGGAAATTATTGCTGAAATTGCTGATGATGTCCCCCCCTTTCTTTGTGGAGACCCCGGCAGATTACGCCAGATACTGACAAATATCGTCGGTAACGCCATCAAGTTTACTGAAACCGGAGAGATCATTTTACGGGTTCAGGTGGAAAAGAATGGTGGTGATCAAATATCACTGCATTTTCTAGTAAGTGATACTGGAATCGGTATATCAGCTGAAAATATGCAGTTGCTGTTCAAATCCTTTTCTCAAATTGACAGTTCTGCAACCCGGAAATATGGAGGTACAGGACTTGGCCTGATGATTTCCAAGAGACTCACGGAAATGATGGATGGTCAGATTGGGGTGCAGAGCAGAGAAGGAGAAGGTTCGGAGTTTTGGTTTACTGCTCGCTTTACTCAACAAGTGGATGCACCGGAGCAGATTATTACGGTTCCTCCAGCTTTGCAGGAAAAACGCATTCTTGTTATGGAGACGAATGATACTAACCGCAGCATCCTGCATAAACTCATCTCTTCCTGGGGGATGGTCTGTCAATCGGTCCGGGAAGAACGGGACGCCATAGCATTGCTCAAAGAGGCTGCAGCTACAGGTTGCCACTATGATTTTGCTCTTTTTTGCTGGCAGAGCGGGACGAAAGCTAGTGAGATCCTTGCCAAGGAAATGACCAATGATGATCAACTAGAGAAAACTCGGCTTATCCTGATGATTCCGCTTACTGTTGTTGGGCAGCATCGCCTCAGTGAAGCACATTTGTTTTCAGAAACACTTACAAAACCTGTTAAGAAATTAAAACTATATCAATGTCTCACTGATCTCGCAGGAATTGAAGCGGATCATGCACTGGTAGGCAGCCTCACCTCTAATGAGGGCGACTTTCTCGTTGACCAAAGCATATCTTCGCCATCTTCTCTATCAATTCTGTTGGTGGAAGACAACGATATAAATCAGTTTGTGGCCAGGAAGTTATTGGTAAAACTTGGACACGAAGTCAATGCTGTTGCTAATGGGCAGGAAGCGATACAAGCAATGCAAAAGAATTGCTATGATATTGTCCTCATGGATTGCCAAATGCCTGTTATGGACGGCTATGAAGCAACCAGAATTATCCGCGGAGCAAATCCTGACCTACTTGACTGCAATATTCCCATAGTCGCCATGACGGCACATGCCGTGACGGGTGACGAGTCAAAGTGTCTGGAGTCTGGCATGAGTGATTATCTCTCCAAACCTGTCGAACCCGAAAATCTCAAGAAAATTCTGAAGAAGTGGAGGGGGAAAAAGCATACAAAGGAAGCAATAACCTGACAGTGAGTAATTAGGAACCGATATCGAAAAAGAAGCGGCAATCTTTCCTTCCTCATGATCTCGGTTTGATGCAGACGATTGACTTTTTTGTTGTAGGACTTGGGACAGCCGGCTTGGCGACCTGTATGATTCTTCTTTTTTTGCAGATTCAAATGGCACATTACACAACTTGCTAATTAAGATTTTATAGCAACAGCATCCCCATCCAAATCAGTTCTTAATGGTTATTTTCAGACTTGCAGTATTTGTTAACTTTACAAGTTCTATATTGTTGGGAAGAAGATACAAAGGTAGAACTCGAAAAATGTAACTAAAGCCACACTCAAACTCATGAAGTGTAGTAGAGTATTCAATATGTAATTGTTCAAACAATGCCGACTGGTTTCCTCTTTTCTTTAGCATTTAGAAGTTAAAAGCAAATATGCCCAGCATAAAGTCATTTAATTCATCGACAGCATACATTAAATTACTGATTATAATACCTATTTAAAAATCTGATATAACGACATTTTTTATGAATTATTCAATAAATACATCGTATCGCTCCGCTAGCCATTATTCAAGAATTCCTGTAGAATTAAAGTAGGGTTTCAACATCAACTTCCCAAAAGGTCAGATCATACGACGCCTGACTGTAGATCTTGCGCAACAAATTGACTTTGCTGTATTCCTCCGTTATTACTCCAACATATGTAATACAAGAAAGGAGGCAAAATGTATAAGTTGCTCACCGTTAATATTTGCAGAATGCTGATCTTTTTTCTCTTTTCATGGCTACTAGTCGAAGTCATATTTTTAACAACTAGTTTCAGTGGAGAAGTATCCACCGAGCCATTCCTGCGTCTTGAAACCGGGATGCACACCGCCAGAATCTGGAGAATTGACGTCGATCGTGACCAGCGTTTTGCAGTCACCGGCAGTGATGACAAAACTGTTCGCCTTTGGGATTTAAAAAATGGAAATTTGCTCCATATTTTTAGGTTACCGATACAAGAGGGAAACGTCGGCAAAGTATATAGCGTGGCCATATCACCGGATGGAGATACCATTGCCGCCGGAGGTTGGACCGGTTCCTCGGGTTTAGATGAACGCATATTTATATTCAATCGCCGAACTGCAGATATTCGGAAAGTCATAAGTGGCTTACCTAATGTGGTCTTACACTTAACCTATAGTCCTGATGGTAAACATCTGGCTGCAACACAATCTGAAAATGGCATTCGTGTATATGAGACTCAAAGATATACTCAGGTAGTTGAAGACTCAGAATACGGTGGTGATAGGTGCAATTGGGCTGATTTTGACATATTTGGACGTTTAGTGACGACAAGTTATGATGGCCATATCCGACTCTACAGCTATAATTTTGAGCTCCCCCCCAAAAAATCAGCCCCCATTGGTCACCGGCCATACGCAGTAGAATTCTCCCCTGATGGTAGACGCTTTGCTGTTGGCTATTCAGATACCACAAAGGTCGACGTTTTCGCTGCCGACTCCTTGGAGTTTTTGTATTCCGCCGATACCAGTGGGACAAATTATTTTTTAAATATTGTCTCCTGGTCGACATACGGTGACTATCTATATGCAGGCGGAGGATATAATGCTCATGGATATCATCTAATTCGTCGCTGGTTCCAGGCTGGTGAGGGAGACTTTGCTGAATTCAAAGCTTCTGAGAGCACAATTATGGGCATAAAACCCCTAGCAGATGGTTCTTTGGTTGTTGGAGCAGCAGACCCTTGTTTCTCTCTCTTGGCAGCCGACGGAAATCCAATCTGGGAACAAAAAGGTGATATTGCCATTTATAGGGAACAAATAGGTGATGATGGCATTAAGCTTTCCTCCACCGGTGATCAGGTGCAATTTGGCTATCAGATATATGGGGAGCGCCAGGCCAGATTCTCAATTTCCACCGGGCAACTTGAGCTGGAACCAGCTGAAGTTGCCAAAATGCAAGGACCTGTAATCCAGGTGCCGGAGTTGGAGATTACAGATTGGGATTACAGCTACTCACCAAAGCTGAACGGCACCCCTCTTGTAGTTGACGAATTAGAGAGGTCCCGTAGCCTGGCCATCGATCCGAAAAATGAGGGCTTTTTGCTGGGCACAGAATGGTATTTACGGTTCTTTGACAATACCGGAAACCAGCTATGGCAAGCTGATGCTCCTGACGTGACGTGGGCGGTTAACATCAGCGCCGATGGCAACGTTGCAGTTGCTGGATTCGGTGACGGTACTTTGCGTTGGTATCGCCTTTCCGACGGAGAAGAATTGTTGGCGTTGTTTCCCCATGTGGACGGCAAACGCTGGGTTGCTTGGACACCTAACGGTTTTTATCATGCCTCTGCCGGAGCCGAGGACCTAATCGGCTGGCATCTCAATCAGGGCGCCGACAAGATCCCCGAGTTTTTTGGTGCATCCCGTTTCCGTGAGCAATTCTATCGACCGGATGTCGTCACCAGGGTGCTTGAGACACTTGACGTCGACAAAGCTCTAGCACTGGCTGACAAGGATCGTGGAACTGTGACAACGATTAAAAATATCAAATCTATTTTGCCCCCGACCATAACTATTCTTTCCCCTGCCACCAGCTCGAAAACCACCGCTAATAAGCTGGCAATTGTATATAAAGCTG
>JASJDT010000256.1 GCA_030065655.1 Desulfocapsaceae bacterium
GTTGGCATGGATGTGGTCAAAACAAACCTCGATAAACTTGGCGGTCATGTTGCCATCTTTTTCATCGTAGTAGGTTCTCTCTATGCCAATCACATCTGCCAGCCGAATAAGGGGTAAGAGATTGCCTCGGAGACGAACCACTTCAGCATCACCTACTCTTTCCACTTTTTCTTTTACCTGGCTTGCCGGAATTCTAAGCAATTCTTCCAGGTTGACCTGAGGGATGGCATACCGCTCATCGCCAGTCATGATTATCTGACATGGAATGATTGCCAAGGTGAGAGGAAGCTTGATGGAAATGGTAGTTCCACTTCCTGACTCGGAAATAATGTCAACATGACCGCCAAGTTTATCGAGGTTTGTTTTGACCACATCCATGCCAACACCGCGACCGGACACATCGGTAACTTGACTGGCCGTAGAGAACCCAGGGAGAAAGATAATGTTTACTTTCTCCTTATCAGACATTACGGCTACCTGTTCGGAGGTAAGCAGGCCTTTGCTAATAGCACTGGCTGCCAGGGCATCACCGTCGAGGCCTTTACCATCATCGCTTATTTCAATGACTACCTGACCAGCTTCATGGTAGGCTTTAAGAATGACCAACCCGGTTTCTGATTTACCTTTCTTCCGCCTTTCATCAGGGGGTTCAATGCCATGATCGACGGAGTTCCTCACCAGATGAGTGAGAGGATCATTGATGGATTCGATTATGGTCTTATCCAACTCAACATCTTTGCCGACAATTGTTAGATCTATTTTTTTCTTAAGTTTACCCGAGAGATCTCTTACGACCCTTGGAAATTTATTGAATACATTACCAATTGGTTGCATTCTGGTGAGCATTATCGCTTCCTGCAACTCAGAGGTAATGAGATCGATTCTTTGACCAACGGTTTCTGCACTACGGTAATCTTCGGAGCCAATTGTTTGAAGCAGTTGGTTTCTGCTCAGAACAAGCTCGCCGGCAAGATTCATGAGTTGGTCGAGTAGGCTTACATGTACCCGCAATGAAGTTTCACCTCCACCACTTGCACCTTTGGATTTTGCTGCCTGAGGTTCATTGTCAGAAG
Source organism: Desulfocapsaceae bacterium (assembly GCA_030065655.1). GTDB lineage: Bacteria > Desulfobacterota > Desulfobulbia > Desulfobulbales > Desulfocapsaceae > Desulfopila_A. The sequence continues at coordinate 1,074 of JASJDT010000256.1, forward strand.
TTATTGTAGGGTTAGGTGGGGCAGCCGAAGATGGTGTGGATGGAGTCGCAAGGTCTTCTTCAGTGCTTTTGACTTGAATATTCTGATTTGATTCTGCTGTTTCAGGCTCAACAGGATTCTCAGGGGCAATTTCAGTAGAGTCTACAGACACGGGGTCAAGAGCAGGTTCAGTTACTGGTTCCGCATCGGCAATATCATTCTTATCAAGCGCATCCGTAACCTCACTGGTATTAACTTCTGAAACACCACTCGGTTCTGGCTCAGCGTTGACATCTTCGGCTTCAGTTGCAGAAGCTTCGTCAACTTGTATTGAATCTTTTGCGGTTTCAGCGACATCTGTGGATGTTTCAGCTATGAATGTTCCCTCTGCAATTGCATTGAGAGGTTCGATATGCGAGGAAAGATCAACATCATTTGAATTCTGTATGTCATTTATCAGGCTATTGAGCTGATCCGAAGCAAGCAAAAGTATGTTTATTATCTCAGGATTTGGAATTATTTTTTTGCTGCGTATTAAACCGAGCACGTTTTCCATGGCATGCGACAAATCCTGAATTCCGGTCAATCCCATGAATCCGGCACCACCCTTGATGGAGTGTGCTGCCCGGAATACTTTGTTAACCAGATCTTCGTCGATGTTTTCTCCTGCTTCTTCAATGGCCAGAAGATCGGTTTCAATATCGGCAAGGTGCTCCAAAGATTCTTCTATAAATCCTTGCAATATTTCATCATCTTCTATCTGCATAGGTGTACCTCTTCCAAAAGACTGTGTGTTGATGGTATGGCACTGACTTACATTCCGATGAGAATGAAACGTCAATACTCTCCAGCGTGTTTAATCTCTGTTATACATGTTGGCCGGCAAATGTACAGGTGAAGCAGAAAAAAATTATCAACAAAATTTAAAAATGGATTTAAAGACAGGGTCTACGGATATTTTCTAGGCTTTTTCGTAGAAAAAATCCGGGAAAGAAGTGAACTACAACAACAGGAAGGCTAAAATTAAGGTTAATACTATGAGCACCTATCCTTTTAGCCACTAAATATAGGCTCAGCTATATAAGCATCAAAGGCGTGATAAAGAGGGCGAGTACGAATTACTCAACTTTAATAATTGTGACCTCGTAATTTAAGTGATGTCCTGCCAGTGGGTGATTATAGTCGATTTCTACCATGTCGCCTGCAACGCTCATCACTGTGGCCGGTACCTGATGGTCAACGCCATCTTTTGAAACGGTAAGGGAAAGAATCATTCCGGGTTTAGGCACAATTTTGTCACCAAGGGATTTCTTGCTGATTTTTTGAACAAGAAGCTTTTGCCTGCCACCATATCCTTCTTCCGGACTAACTCTGACTTTTATTATATCCCCTGCACTGCGACCGATAAGTGCATTCTCAACTGTCGGCGGAAGTTCCTGATTGCCAAGTTGGAGGGTGAACGGCGAGTTTTCGTCAACTGATTTAAATATCTCTCCGTTGTCCAGTTTTCCAATAAAGGCGATAGTAATGGTTGAGTTATTTGTAATTGTTGACATGTAATACTCCATTTCTTTTATGAGTAGAGAATAATTTGAGGCCTTTTATTACCGTAAAATTGAAGTTATGAAAATAAATTTTATGTCTATCAATAAGATTGTCGAGGTTTTTAGTGAGGAATGGTATATGAATTGATCTCCTGCATTTGCTGGTCTTGACAAATAAAAATCACCTGCATAAGGTAGAAAGCCTCATTTAGGTAAAATGCAGACCTTTAATCATTTTTCATGACAAAATGTGTTAGTAGACACATACGAAAAGAAGGATCTATTGTGTTCCTCTGTTTTGAACTCTAAATAATCGCAGATTTTTAAATATTATAAGGTGTAATATGATATCACTTGATTTTACCAAAAGTGAAACTGGTCTGATACCGGCAATAGCCCAGGACTTTGAGACTGGCGAGATTCTTATGCTTGCCTATATAAATGAAGAAGCCTTTAAAAGGACGGTCAAAACCGGGAAAGCCCATTACTGGAGCAGATCCAGAAATGAAATCTGGCTTAAAGGCGAATCATCTGGACATGTTCAGGAAATTAAAGAGATATTGGTAGATTGCGATGCTGACACCGTCGTCTACAAAGTGCATCAGATTGGTGGAGCTGCCTGCCATAAAGGATACATTTCATGTTTTTTTAGGATCGTTGAGGGTAACAAGTTGAAAACGGTTGGTGAAAAGATATTTGACCCTGATAAAGTCTATGGTAAATAAACAGCTGCTTAATTATTGGCTTTTATAATAAGCAAAGATAAACGTATTTTGGAGTAGAGAATGAACAAGCTAAAACTTGGACTACCGAAAGGAAGTCTGGAAAAAGCAACTATTGAGCTTTTTGAAAACGCAGGGTGGCTTATCAAACCAGCCGCCAGAAACTATTTTCCCAAGATAGATGATCCTGAACTGTCATGCTCTATCTGCCGGCCGCAGGAGATGTCGAGATATGTAGAAAGCGGTATGCTCGATGCCGGTATTACCGGTAAAGACTGGACGATGGAAAATGAATCTGAGGCCATCATAGTTTGTGATCTTGTCTATTCAAAGGTGAGCCGAAAACCGACCCGCTGGATAATCGCCGTTGCCGGTGATTCTGAAATTCGTACCTTAGAAGATCTTGAGGGAAAAAAGATAGCTACAGAGCTTGTCAACGTAACCAAAAAGTTTTTTGATGAGAGAAAGATCAACGTTGATATTGAGTTTTCCTGGGGGGCAACTGAAGCTAAAGTTGTTTCTGGCTTGGCTGACGCAGTTGTTGAAGTCACGGAAACGGAAAGTACTATACGTGCCCATGGTCTTCGCATCATCCATGAACTGATGGAATCAAACACGCAGTTTATTGCCAACAAAGACGCCTGGAATGACCCCTGGAAAAGAGAAAAAATAAGCAATATTGCCATGCTTCTTCAAGGCGCATTGAGGGCGGATAGAATTGTCGGCCTGAAAATGAACGTTCCAGAGAAAAAGCTGAAAAGCATTGTGGAGATTTTACCCAGTCTTAATGCTCCCACAATCGCCAATCTTTATCAGACAGACTGGTTTTCCGTGGAGACGGTAATCTCCGAAGATGAAGTACGCGACCTCATTCCAAGATTGAAGAAGAATGGAGCAGAGGGCATAATAGAATACGCTCTAAATAAAGTAATTTAGGTTACTCAGAATAAAGCAAGATCAGCAATACCCAAAAGTGTATTTCTAAAATTGTCTGCCATATGTATTTATCATCGATAATCTGCCAGTGCAAATGTGCTAAAAATCCGAGCATTTTTTAATGATTCAATTTCAGCAACCAGAATTTGTAATCAGTGTACACCATCTAAACCAATTGCCCCTCCCGGAATTGCCGGAGATTGCCTTTGCCGGTAGATCTAATGTTGGTAAATCAAGTTTGTTGAATAGACTTCTTGGTAGAAAAAATTTAGTTAAGGTAAGTGGTAGACCGGGCAAGACCCAGGGACTTAATTTTTTTCGAGTGGATGAAGCGGTATACTTTGTAGATTTGCCTGGTTATGGATTTGCTCAGGTATCCCGCAAACTCCAGGAAAACTGGCAACGTTTGATTAGCAACTACATTGAACAGCGTCAGAGTCTCCAATGTGTTGTGGTTATTGTTGATATACGCCATCCACCTAAGAAGCAGGACAGGCAATTGTTTGACTGGTTGCGGGATAGAGGCAAACACGTTTTACCGGTATACACCAAGGCCGATAAAATCTCAGGCAACCAACGTCATAAAAACATTGCTCTTCTCGATGCTGGTTTTGGGATTCACCCTGACGATCGTATTATTTTTTCAGCCAAAACCGGGTATGGCATTGAAGAACTCAAAAAATCGCTATTCCAGTTCCTTTGAAAAGATAAAAAAAGATCGGCTTCGAGATAGGTTCTGCGAGACGGAGTTATTGATCCGATTTTAGAACCGAGAGGAAAGCACTTTGGGGAATATCCACATTCCCCACCGTTTTCATACGTTTTTTGCCAGCCTTCTGTTTTTCGAGTAGCTTTCTTTTTCTTGTTATATCACCGCCATAACATTTTGCCGTCACATCTTTTCGCAGAGCTGAGACATTGGTTCTGGCAATAATATTGCCGCCAATAGCTGCTTGAATGGCGATTTTAAACATTTGCCGAGGAATCTCTTCTTTCAGTCTCTCA
>JASJDT010000045.1 GCA_030065655.1 Desulfocapsaceae bacterium
CGAGCCGGCTTTTTTTGTTTCCGCTGGAGGATATTACCTCGCTGCAAATTTAGAGATTAGTGACAATCTGGTGAAAAAATTAAATCAAGCGAATATGCGGATCCAGCAATCGGGTTTGGTTGAGAAAATCATCATTAAGTATATGTATTGATAGCTGCCGGGTATCGCTGGTAAATTTATCGGTCCGGCGACCAGAAAATTTTTTTCACCTGATTCCATTAGCCGAACAGAAATGAAGAGTCAACGTGTCAACAGTGTACACTCGAGAGTTGCCTACAAACTCACCAGTTGGATTATTCTGTTAAGTGTTATCATCACTTTGTTGACCAGCTTCATTCAGCTGTATTTTGCCTATCAAAAGGATCTCGAAGGTATTGAAAACTATTTTCAGTCGGTCACCAACATGCAGCTCAGGAGTATCTCGCAATCTGTCTGGATCATGGATGAAAGCCAGGTTCAGACTCATCTTGACGGTATTATCAAAGCCCGTGATATTGTTCACGCTTCAGTCTTCGATGATCAGAAGACGCTATGGCAAAGTGGCTCCAAAGATGCCGATGAGACAATAACATTTGTGTATCCGCTCAATTACCTACACAGAGGAGCTCTTCATAATCTTGGAACTTTGCAGATCGTGGCCAGTCTCGATAAATTACATGAACGCCTCCGAAGTACAGCCATGGTCATTTTTTTTACTAATGGTCTGGAAATTTTCGTTCTGGCCGCATTTATTCTTATTCTGTTGCATGTCAAGGTCACCAGACATCTGGAGAAACTTGCCTCCCATATAGTCAAGATAGACTTTCGGACGAAATCTCGACCGCTGAAATTGAAGCGAGGAATAATAGATGATGAAGATGAGTTTTCCCAGATAGCCGAGATGCTCAATATTCTTCAACGGCGTGGCTTTAATGCATTTAGAGCTCTACGTAACAGTGAATCTCGATTACGTCTTTTCTTCGATGCCACCGAAGAGGGAATATTTGGTTTTAACTCAGAGGGCAGGATCACCTTCGCAAATAGTTCCTGTCTAAGCACGATAGGGGCAAAGCGTGATAGTGAAATCATCGGCAGAAAGGTTACCGAAGTGTTCAGCTACGTCAGCTCTTCCGACTTCTCTATTCAAGACGGTGAGAATATGTTTTTGGATCCCTTGGATAAATTGAAGCCCCTGGCGAGTGATGACGGCCTGCTCAAAGTAAAAAATGGCCGCTCGTTTTTTGCAAATATTCGCACTTATCCGGTCATTTCCAAGAAACATTCCTCCGGTGCGGTTGTCTTCTTCAATGATATAAGTGAGAAGAGGGAGATGGAGAAGGAGAGGAGACTGCTTAGCCAGGCGATCAGACAATCTCCCTTATTGGTGATAATATCAGATAGTATAGGCCGGATAGAATATGTTAATCCTGGTTTTGAAAAGCTTACCGGTTTCTCACTGCAACAGGTCATGGGAAAGAAGATTTACTTTCTTGGGCATCATACCAGAAACAGAGCTGTATATCGGGATATTCAGGGTGCTCTTCTCCAAGGCAGAAAATGGCAGGGCGGTTACCACATCCGGGGAGCAGATGGGGTCGAGTATCGTTTCGACGCCCTGGTATCACCTGTTATGAATGAACAGGGCAATATCGTCAACATCATCGCCCTGTGTCTTGATATTACCCAGAAAGTCGCACTTCAAGAGCAGCTTTTCCATGCCCAGAAGATGGAAGCAGTTGGTCGATTATCGGCATCGTTTGCGCATGAGTTCGGCAACCCATTGCTTGGTGTGCGTTCGGTTATAAAAGACATCAGTGAACGTGTCGTCATGGGAGCAGACGACAGACAGCTTATGCAATTGGCCTATGAAGAGTGTGAGCGAATGAAACTGCTTATTCGTGACTTTCAGGGCTTTCAGAGCAGTAATTCCGATGAAAAAAGTTATGAAAACATTCATCTCATACTCGATAATGTATTGCTTTTCTATAAAAAGCATTTTGAGAATAACAATATTACTTTGCGAAAAAGTTATCAGTCTGACCTTCCCTTCCTCTTGGTATCAAAGAATCAAATCTCTCAGGTATTCCTCAATTTGATAATCAACGCGGTGGACGCCATGACGGACGGGGGCGGTAGCCTAGAAGTGATAACGTATGCGCAGGCAAACCATGTACATATCAGTTTGCGTGACACGGGTATTGGTATAACCGAAATTGAGAAAGAATTGATTTTTGAACCCTTTTATACAACCAAATCAGAGATCGAAGGATCAGGACTTGGACTATCGGTTTCCTACGGGATTGTAGCCGGCCACGGTGGTGATATTCATGTTTCTTCCCTTGAGAACGAGGGGGCCACATTCACCGTTAAGCTACCTCTTAAGCCCTTTAAAAATTAAGATTCTTTACCTTCGTCAAACAAGCTTTCCTATAAAAGCAATTCATCCTTACATTTCGACTGACAATTCTTATTATCTGGTTTACAGTCAGTGCCTTGGTGCTTGCGTGCAGAAGCTGAGTGCAATCGACCCGAAAAAAGTTCATACATTTCATAGCTTTTTACTGGTTGTATGAGTGGAAAAAGCAAAAAGATAGTTTGTAGGATGTGGTGTGGATAAACCGTTTAAAATAGTCGCCCCCTTTGAAGAAGCCGGTGATCAGCCGGATGCCATAAAACGCTTATCACAAGGAGTACTTCGAGGTGAAGAGAGTCAGGTGCTTCTTGGAGTTACCGGCTCGGGTAAAACTTTTACCATGGCAAGAATCGTTGAGAGTGTTCAACGCCCCACGTTAATAATCGCTCCCAACAAAACTCTTGCTGCCCAGTTGTTTTCGGAGTTCAAAGAGCTTTTTCCCGAAAATGCCGTAGAATACTTCGTGTCTTATTATGACTATTACCAGCCAGAGGCGTATGTTCCTCAGTCGGACACTTACATTGAAAAGGATTCCTCCATCAACGATGTCATAGATAAGTTGCGCCACTCTGCCACCCGTTCATTGTTGACTCGCCGGGATGTCCTGATCGTGGCTTCTGTTTCCTGCATCTACGGATTGGGCTCGCCGGATGAGTACAAGAATATGCACCTTTTCCTCAAAAGTGACAGTGACTACCCAATGGAGGAGGTTAGCCGCCGTCTGGTATATATGCTCTACGAGCGCAATGACACTTCCTTTCATCGAGGAACTTTTCGAGTAAGGGGGGATGTAATTGATATCCATCCTGTACACGAAGAGGACCGGGCCATAAGAGTTGAATTTTTTGGTGATACCATCGATTCTATCGCAGTTATCGATCCATTGCGTGGCGTCGTACTTGAGCGCTTGGAAGAGTATACTGTATTTCCCGGCAGTCACTTTGTAACCACCAAGGACAGGCTCAACAGAGCCATGGAGACAATTAAAACAGAACTCAAAGGGCGGCTGGAATTTTTTCAGGATGAAAAGCGATTGCTCGAAGCACAGCGTCTTGAACAGCGGACCATGTTCGATCTGGAGATGATTCAAGAACTTGGTTACTGCACGGGAATTGAGAATTACAGTCGACACCTCACTGGCAAACCACCAGGTTCACCACCGCCGAACCTGCTTGATTACTTTCCCGAGGATTATCTGCTCTTTATTGATGAATCACACATCGGTGTGCCTCAGTTGAATGGCATGTACAATGGTGACTATTCACGCAAAAAAACCCTTGTGGATTATGGTTTTCGCCTGCCCTCCGCGTTGGACAACCGTCCTTTGCGATTCGATGAGTTTCGCCAGCGGATAAACCAGGTTATCTATGTCTCTGCAACACCGGCCGACTATGAACTGGACCAGTCCGGTGGTCGGGTCGTCGAGCAGGTTATTCGGCCAACAGGCCTTATGGATCCGCGCATTGAGGTTCGGCCTGCCTCATCACAGGTTGATGATTTGCTCTCTGAAATCCGCATTAGGGAGGCTAGGAATGAGGCTGTGCTGGTTACCACGCTCACCAAAAGAATGGCAGAAGATCTCACTGAGTATTATGAAAAGCTTGGCGTAAAGGTTCGCTATCTCCATTCGGATATCAAAACGCTCGACCGGGTTGAACTCATCCGCGATCTGCGTAATGGTGAGTATTCCGTACTCATCGGTATTAATTTACTGCGTGAAGGACTCGATATACCTGAAGTGTCCCTTGTTGCCATACTTGATGCCGACAAAGAAGGGTTTCTCCGATCTCTACGATCATTGATCCAAACCTGCGGTCGAGCTGCCCGTAATTCCGATGGAATGGTAATCATGTATGGTGATGAAATAACTGATTCAATGCGAAAGACCATTGAAGAAACGGAGAGAAGAAGGGCTATTCAGGCGGAGCATAACCGTAAAAATAACATTACCCCTCAGACCATTTCCTCTCAGGTCAAAGACACCATTCATCAATATTTGAATGAATCGGGTTACCTTATGGAACAGTCCGATGCTGGACTGCAGACAGCTGAGGAGTCACCAGCATTTCAGTCGGTTGAGGAACTCGACAAACATATACAGGAACTCGAAGCAAGGATGAACAGAGCAGCCAAAGAACTTGCCTTTGAAGAGGCTGCTGAACTTCGTGATAAAATCAAGGCGCTACGCTATTTGGAGATTGAGTTAAAATGAAAAATAAACTGGGGAGGCGGCTCAATCTTGTTCTTCTGCCGCTTCTGGTTGCGGTAGTGGTGCGCCTTTGGTATGCGACCTGCAAAGTGCGGCGGCATAATACAAATTGGTGTGAAGAGGCAGAACGAAGTGGCAGCCCAGTGGTGAGAACCTGTTGGCATTATTGCGTTTTGGGGATTTTCGCGGTTTACCGAAGAAATCCATTGGTGATCATGGTCAGTGGTAGCAAAGATGGAGAGTATCTGGCGAAGCTTTTAGAAAAACTGAATTTTTCAGTAGTGCGAGGCTCGAGTAACAGGAATGGTGCCTTGGCTGCCAAGCAGTTGATCCGGGAGTTGCGCAACGGTAAAAACTGTGGCCTGGTTGCTGACGGAAGTCAGGGCCCGGCCAAGGTGGCGCAGTCAGGTCCTCTTCTCATTGCCGGCAAAACCGGTGGTGTTGTGCTGCCTATGGCGTATTCGGCAAACAGATACTTCACTTTCAATACCTGGGACAGGTTGATATTGCCCAAACCATTCAGTACAATTGATGTTTATTACGGTAAACCCATGACGGTGCCGGCAGAGGCAAAGGCAAACGACCTGGAGGAGTATAGAGATGACTTGGAAAAACGTCTCAATACTCTCTATGATTCAGTATGGTCACTTCAGGGGAAATCATCTCATTAGAAGTGATTTATCGAAAAAACATGTTTTTCAAACAAAAACGATGATATAAAGGCAGCATGCAAACAAAAGGGATAGTTATTGCAGGACTTGCCGGTGGCTCGGGAAAGAGTGTCGCATCCGTTGGATTGACGGCATATCTGGCGCGAAAGGGTATGAATGTCGTACCGTTCAAAAAGGGTCCGGACTATATCGATGCAGGCTGGATGGCTCTGGCTGCCGGGACTAAATGTTACAACCTCGATCCGTATTTGATGAGCGATGAAACGATCCGCTCGGCGTTTTTGAAGTATAGCCAGGGAGCGGACATGGTTGTTGTTGAAGGCAATAGAGGACTCTATGATGGAGTTAACGCCAGCGGTGGCTATTCAACTGCGGAGTTGGCAATATCTCTTCGTCTGCCAGTAATTCTTGTGGTCAACTGTACGAAAACAACCAGGACGGTTGCAGCCATGGTTCTCGGCTGCAAAAACCTCGATGAGCGCATAGATATCCGGGGCGTAATTCTCAATCACATTGCCACCAAGAGACAGAGTGATCTCATCAGTGAAGCAGTCAAGGAAACGACGGGAATACCGGTGCTGGGAGTGATACCACGATTGAAGCGGGATATTTTCCCCATGCGACATCTAGGAGTAGTACCGTACCAGGAGTATTCGGGAAGCGCCGAAGCTTTAGAATTTCTTGCTGAAATCTTTCGTGACTCAGTAGATACAGATGCTGTCGAAGGGATTATGGCAGACATCCCTATGCAGGAAAAACCATTAGAACCGGTATTGAAAGAAAATGAAGAAACTGACGTTTTGCGCATTGGCGTTATTCAGGATGCAGCTTTCCAATTTTACTATGCAGAGAATCTTGAAGCATTACAGAAAGAGGGTGCCCAACTCATCCCCATAAATGCGCTTACCGATACTGGTCTGCCTGAGCTTGATGGTCTCTATATTGGCGGTGGTTTCCCCGAGACAAGTGCCAGGGAGCTGGCCGCAAACAATGCCTTCAGAAGATCTCTATACCAGGCGGTGGAAGAAGGTCTGCCGGTATATGCTGAATGTGGCGGTTTAATTTACCTTGGGGAATCAATAGAAATTGATGACCAAGAGTATGAACTGACGGGAGTGTTTCCCGTACGTTTTGGTATGTCGACCAGGCCGCAGGCGCATGGATACTCTATTTTTACCGTCGAAAAAGATAATCCCTACTACCGTCTGGGAACAATTGTCAAAGGTCACGAATTCAGGTACTCAACTATTCTTGAATGGCGGGGCAAAGAGGCCGATCTAGTCCTTAAAATGAAACGGGGCCAAGGGTTTGCCGACGGCAGAGATGGACTACAGTATAAGAATGTCTTGGCACTTTACACACATGTCCATGTGGGTGGTACTCCGGAATGGGCGAGTGGATTCATTGATTGCTGTCGAAACTGGGCGAAAAGAAAATAAAAATGATTCTTCCACCATACTCGGTATTAATGTGGTGCTGATCCCAATACTTTGAGCTGAATGCTTTTTTTCTGGTCATCGTCGGGTTCCGGTTCAACCCAATGGATGAAAGATTCGGTAACGCGCATGTAGGCGCCGTTATCGTCCTTACAAAGGTCGCATACCGACTCAGCCCCGTCCCGGTAAATAATTACCTTGGAGGCTGGCTCGCCATCGGCAGCAACAGCCGCCATTTTACGACAGCCGCAATCGAGACGGACGACGACGACACCAATGCCGTCCGGACTTCCCTCGAGAATTCCTTCAATCATTGCCATTTCATTTTTTTGGGCTATTAGCTGTTTTTTACTTTGTTTTTTCTTTTTCGTCATGGTCATGCCAGTGTAGGTTCAAAATTATCGAGTCAATTCTTTCCTGTTTTGTCTACGCGAATTCAAAGACTGAGCAATAGTAATATTCACACAAGCAAAACAGTTATTCTAGTATGTTAATTCGAAGGTTAATCTTTCTGCGACATCGCGTTGCAAATTGCTCAAATTCTAGTCACTCGCGTATTTTTTCGCAATTATTTATGGAATAAACATTACTGATACAACCTGTCAGTATTAATTATCAATATTATAGTGTTCTCGATAACCTTTATTATATTACCATCGTGGTCGGTAGAAATGGAGTGTGCTTGTCCAAGGCACCCAGTAATGAGAATTCTCTTGACAAAAAAATACGGCTCATTTAATAGAACAGAACGTGCAAATTGAGAATACGGAAGAAAAGTTTCAAACTTTTCAGTTATATTTTTTTAATTCCTTTTTGGAGGTGTATTATGTTTGAAGTAGTTGTTGATAAAGAAAAATGTACCGGCTGTGAAGAATGTGTAGCTGCTTGTCCTGCCCAGGTTTTCGAAATGGAAGATGGTAAATCTGAGGTTGTGGAAGAAGAAGAATGTCTCGGATGTGAAACCTGTGTTGAGGTTTGCAGCGACGATGCAATCACCGTCACCGAGATGTAAGTAGTCCGGTATTCAGGTAGTTTGATAAGCCCATCTCCTCTTGGAGATGGGCTTATCGCGTTTATGGAGAGCTGCAAAGGATAATAGCGTTGGGTAATATACTGAGGCGCATGAAACCAGGAGGCTCGACGACAAGTCATCTATTCCTGGCGGCAGCACTGTGGACCTTAATCGGTTCCGGATTGCTCATTCGCGGAACTATCTGGTTGGCTGCTGTGGAGAGAAGCTGGATTACCCTTCCGGCTGTTGCACTTGGATGCTTGAAATCACTTTTTATTCTTGATAAATCAGCCAAAACCAGTATAGAGCGGATCAGACAACTTAAGGACGGTTCATGTCTCGGAGGCGTGTATTCTCTGAAAACATGGGCTCTGGTGGTTATCATGATCATGCTTGGATATCTGCTGCGTAGGTCACCTTTGCCGTTGGAGATCAATGGTTTCATCTACATTACCGTTGGTTGGTCATTGGTGTTATCAAGCAGACTTGGCTGGCGAGCCTGGTTATTAAAAAAATAGGTATGCTTGTAAAAAACAAATCCCCGAATGTCAGGTGAATCTTTAATGCAACCATCGTCATTTAATCGAGTTAACATTGATTTGACGGCGCTTCGCCACAATTATAACTTTTTAAAAAAACAGGCAGAGGAAGCAGAGTTTTTGGCCATGGTCAAAGCTGACGGTTATGGTCATGGCATGGTAGATTGTGCACATGCTCTTGCCAAAGCAGGATGTACGGTTTATGGCGTGGCTGAATTGCCCGAAGCCGTTTACTTGAGACAAAGTGGGATCAGCGGCGAAATATACTCCATGATTGGGTTCGACCCAGCCGATGCTCATTATTTCGTAGAACACAGAATCACGCCGGTAGTGTATGACCTCGCTTCCATTGAGGCACTTTCCTCAGCAGCAGAACAACAAGGCCGTTCGATCGGAGTCCATCTCAAGGTTGATACCGGGATGAGTAGACTTGGTGTGCAACTCCACGACATAGACAATATTCTTAACGCAATTGAGCGAGCACCTGGTACCCACCTTGCCGGTATAGCAAGTCATTTTCCCTGTGCCGATGATGCAGCCTCGGCAACTACCCAGCAATGTTATGATCTATTCAAAGAATTTCAAAAACATTTGCCTGCCGGAAACGAAGTGGTAAAACATATTGCCAATTCTGGCGGAACTCTCTATTCGCCAACAACTCGAGAAGATATGGTGCGCTGTGGAATTTCCTTATACGGCTACTATCCTGAAGGAAGGAATCACATCCCCGAGGACGGATTGCGTCCAGTAATGTCATTTACTACGCGTGTCGTCCAGGTAAAAACAATCCCTGCCGGGCAAGGTATAAGTTATGGCCATACCTATGTTACCACAAAGCCGACGAGGCTCGCGGTACTGCCGGTTGGCTATGAAGATGGTTTTTCCAGGAAACTTTCCAACTGTGGTGAAGTTCTTCTGCACGGCAGAAGAGCGCCGGTCCGAGGCAGAGTTTGCATGAATCTGTGCATGGTGGATATAAGTGAGATTGATGGCGTAGGTGTTGGTGATGAGGCCGTCCTTTTAGGGCGTCAGGGTGAAGAGTTAATCACCGCGGATGAGATAGCCGGGTGGATTGGTACGATAAGCTATGAAGTACTATGCATGATCGGCAATAATAATCAAAGAGAATACCATAACTAATTATATTTAATGAGAAAACTATAATATTCTTGGCAGATAAATGTTGGTTCGAGCTTAAAGGTAATTTCCATTCGGTCCGAACAATTTACAATATACAGGTATTTACGAGTCTAAAATGATCAGATCACAACTGAAAACAATTCTCGATGATTGCTTTGACCGGGGCGTTAAGGCTGGCAAATGGAGCAACAACGGAGCGGGCAAATATACCGTGGAAGTGCCTAAAAGAGAAGGCCAGGGCGATTTTTCCACCAATATAGCTATGGTGCTGGCAGGTATTGAAAAGCGCAGCCCCCGTGAACTTGCCGCTGTTGTTAGTGAATATTTAACAGAGGATAGTCACTTCATCGACAGCGTCGAAATCGCTGGACCGGGTTTTGTTAATATTTACGTTAAACTTGCCAGATGGCATGAAGTGATCGGAGCCGTGACGAACCTCCAGGATGGTTTCGGCAGATCACAGATAGGCCAGGGCAAAAGGGTAATGGTGGAGTTCGTCAGCGCCAATCCCACAGGACCGTTGAGTATTGGTCATGGCCGCCAGGCAATCCTGGGTGACAGTATTGCCAGGCTGCTGGAAAAGACGGGGCACTCCGTTTACCGGGAATACTATTACAATGACGCCGGCCGGCAGATGCGGGTTCTGGGTGAATCGACGCGGGCAAGATACTTGGAGGAACTTGGTCTGGAAGCCGAATTTCCGGAAGATGGTTATCAGGGTGAATATATCAAGGAAATTGCGTCGGCACTGGTATCGGAACACGGTGATTCGCTCAAAGATACTACGGATATTACACCATTTAAGGAGAAGGCCGAGCAACTTATCTTTGAAAATATCTCCGGCACCCTAGGCCGTATGGGGATAGTTTTTGATAATTATTTTAATGAGCAATCATTGTATGCCGACGGTCACATTGATTCCGTGGTTGCTGATCTCCGGGAAAAAGGATTGGTCTATGAACAGGATAATGCCACCTGGTTCAAAACCACCGTCTTTGGCCAGGAGCAGGATAGGGTCATTATCAAGAGCAGCGGTGAGCCGACCTACCGATTACCCGATATCGCTTATCATCGGGAGAAGTTCAGGCGTAATTTCGACTGGTTGATTGATATATTTGGTGCTGATCATATCGCCACGGTACCGGATGTCTTGGCGGGTGTAAAGGCGCTGGGATATGATGAAACCAGGGTTCAGGTTTTGTTGCACCAGTTCGTTACCCTCACCCGAGATGGGAAGCAGGTGAAAATGTCAACGAGAAAGGCGACATTTGTAACCGTGGATGAACTGCTGGACCTCGTCGGTGTCGATGTTGCCAGATTCTTTTTCATGATGCGCAAAGCTGATAGCCAGCTGGAGTTTGATCTTGGTCTAGCAACCCAGCAAAGTCAGGAAAACCCGGTATATTATGTCCAATACGGTCATGCCAGGCTCTGTTCTATTCTACGTCAGGCTGAGGAAAAAGGTGTCTCCCTCGTTCCCTTTGCCGACATTGAGCCAACTCTTCTTGATCAACCAGAGGATCTGGTGCTGCTTAAAAGTATGGCGGCATTTCCGGGTATGATTGAAGGAGCAGCTCTTGATCTGGCACCACATCGGGTTATTTTTTACCTGATTGAACTTGCCGGACAATTTCATAGCTATTATAACAAACATAAAGTAATTTCAGAGAATATTCCTCTCAGTCAGGCACGCCTCGCCCTGGTTAATGCTCTGAGGATTGTTCTGGCCAACGGACTCAAGTTTGTTGGTTTGTCGGCACCCGATAAGATGTAGGTTTATGACCGCAGGAAAGAGAAAGCAGGTCAAGAAGTATAAATTTGAATTGACTCGTAGAGCAATCGCCGGGGTTGGTGTGGTGTGTTTTTGTATTTTTTTATGGATGTTCCTCCTTGGCGTCTGGACCGGACAGTCTCTACTCATGCCTTCTTCTCTTGACCCGGTGACGACTATGGAAGGCGGGCATGATATCGTCGATCTTTCCAACCAGAAAAAACATCGACCCTAATTGATTATCGTAACTGCAACCAGGAGATGATGACCTATTTATACTCAGGCTCACTCTCCCTTAATTCCTCTGGAATATGGATGTTGTACCTCAAAATCATCACGGATAGTAGATATGATACGCTACGCCAGAATGGAAGATGTCAAAGAAATCCATTCTCTTCTCAATCGTTTTGCAAAGCAAGGACTGTTGCTTGCCTGTTCGATAAGTTCATTGTATGATCGGCTGCGTGATTTTGTTGTCTATGTGGATAAAGAAAATGTTATTCTCGGTGTCTGTGCTTTGCACATCACCTGGGAGGATCTTGCGGAGATACGGTCTCTTGCCGTATATGAAAAACATCAAGGTAAGGGAATCGGCGCTAGATTGGTGCAACAATGTTTACTGGAAGCCGATATGCTGGGTATAACCAAAATCTTTACCTTGACATATCAACCGAAGTTTTTCAAAAAACTTGGATTTGTTGATATTGACAAGCGAGAACTGCCCCATAAGATTTGGAGTGATTGTATTAACTGCCACATGTTTCCCGATTGTGATGAAGAGGCCTTGATGTATACGCGGAGTGACCTATAATTCTGTTCTTATCACAATAATAAAAAAACTACTCAATACTACCTGAAGATATGATCGAAAAAGTTCTCACCAAGGTGTTTGGCAGCAAGAATGAGCGTGAATTGAAAAGGCTCCAACCCCTTGTTGATACAATTAATGGCCTTGAAGAATCAATCAAAGTTCTTGATGATAACGAATTGGCGGCAAAGACCGGCGAGTTTAAGGAGCGGCATGCCAATGGTGAATCGCTCGATGATCTGCTGCCGGAATCATTCGCGGTCATCCGGGAAGCGGCACGCCGCGTACTTGGTGAGCGTCATTACGATGTTCAGCTTATTGGCGGTATGATTCTTCACCAGGGTAAGATCGCTGAGATGAAGACAGGTGAGGGAAAGACCCTGACCTCAACGCTGGCAGTTTATCTGAACGCGCTTACCGGGAAAGGAGTACACGTGGTAACGGTCAACGATTATCTGGCTTCCCGTGATGCGGAATGGATGGGCCAGGTCTATCGTTTTCTCGGCCTCAGCGTTGGCAAAATCGTACACGGTATGGAAGATGAAGAGCGCCGCAAGGCCTATAATGCCGACGTCACCTATGGCACCAACAACGAGTTCGGCTTTGATTATCTTCGCGATAACATGAAGTTTGACTTCAAGGACTTCTGCCAGCGCGACTTCAATTTTGCAATTGTCGACGAGGTGGACTCCATTCTCATCGATGAAGCTCGGACACCTCTAATTATCTCCGGTCCGGCCGATAGCTCCACGGAGATGTATAATACCGTCGATAAGGTTATCAAACATTTCAATAAAGACGACCATTATACCCTCGATGAGAAGGCTCGACAGGTTGCCCTCACCGAGGAAGGTGTGGCCTTGGGCGAAAAGCTGCTCAAGGTGGACAATCTTTATGATCCCAGTTCAATCGAGCAGCTCCACCATCTGAATCAGGCCCTTAAGGCGCATATTGTTTTTAAGAAAGACGTCGACTACATCGTTAAAGACGGTCAGGTCGTTATTGTTGATGAATTTACCGGACGAACCATGGAGGGCCGAAGGTACAGCGACGGTCTTCATCAGGCTCTGGAGGCCAAGGAAAAAGTAAAGATTGAGCGGGAAAATCAGACCTATGCCTCCATTACTTTTCAAAATTATTTCAGGATGTATGGCAAACTGGCTGGCATGACCGGTACGGCAGATACGGAAGCCCCGGAATTCAAGAAGATTTATGATCTTGATGTGGCGATCATGCCGACGAATATGCCCATGGTTAGAGTTGATTACGCCGACGTAATTTATAAGAATATCAAGGCGAAATATAAGGCTATCATCAACGAAATCACTGAGAAACATACAAAAGGACAACCCGTTCTGGTTGGTACCATCTCCATTGATGTTTCTGAGAAGATATCTGCCATGTTGAAGAAAAAAAATATTCCCCATGAAGTTCTCAATGCCAAGCAACATGAACGGGAAGCGGAGATAATTGCTCATGCCGGGGAGAAGGGTAAGGTGACCATTGCCACCAATATGGCGGGTCGGGGCACGGATATCAAGTTGGGCGAAGGAGTAGTTGATGTCGGCGGGCTCCATATTCTTGGTACATCAAGGCACGAATCCCGGCGAATTGACAACCAGCTGAGAGGCCGTTCCGGCAGACAGGGAGACCCGGGTTCTTCCCGTTTCTTTCTTTCTCTGGAAGACGACCTTCTGCGAATCTTCGGATCTGGCAGAATCAGCGGCATCATGGATAAACTGGGTATGGAAGAAGATGAACCAATTGAACATCCCATGATCTCCAAAGCCATCGAAAATGCCCAGAAGAAGGTAGAGGGGCACAACTTCGATATACGTAAACATCTGCTTGAATACGATGATGTAATGAACAAACAGAGGGAAATCATCTATCAGCAGCGCCGTGAGGTACTCGGCAGCGAGAATGTCACCGATGTCCTACAGGATATGATTGCTGACCTGAACGATGCGGTTGTCGATGAGTTCGCCCAAGATAAGCTTTCTTCTGAGGATTGGGGATGGGAAGGTTTTGAGGAGCGTATGGTCGAATACTTCCACATCCAGCCCAACTGGTCGGAGGAGGACAGGAAAGATCTTACCGAAGATTCTTTTCGCGACAAGATTCAGACGATGGTTCATCAGGCCTATGCATCTCAGCTGGAAAACAATGGTGAAGAGACACAACGTCACCTGGAACGAGTAATCCTGCTACAAATGGTGGATAATCATTGGAAGGACCATCTACTTTCCATGGATCATTTGAAAGAGGGGATAGGTCTGCGTGGCTATGGCCAGAAAAATCCGCTGGATGAGTACAAAAAGGAAGGATTTAATTTATTCCACTCCATGATCGAAACGGTGAAGATTCAGACTGTATCGACACTCATGCGTGTTCGTGTTGTCCAGGAGGACGATGTCGATAAATTTGAGGAGGAGCGCCGCAGAAAGCAGGAACAGCAGGTGCAGCTCAATAAGGGAGCGGCCGGTGAAGAGAGACAGAACCCCCAGACCTTTAAAAGAGACGGGGAGAAGATAGGTAGGAACGATCCCTGTCCCTGCGGCTCCGGGAAGAAGTACAAAAAATGTCACGGCCGGCCGGCCTAAGAGCCATCGGTAAGTATCAGAGAAGCAGCCATGAGCTAAGGTAAGATATGGTGTTGTAGCTTTCCGATAGGGAGATGAAAGAAATTTCGTCTCCCTCTTATATCTTCAGCACTGCTTAACCGTAGAGGTTATTTGGCTCCATAAGATTTTCTTCCATATGTTTCAGCTCATCGATCCCTGATACTAAGATTTCCGGATCGTAGGCCAACTCCTCATCGGGAAGTTTGTCAGCATACTGCATTTTACTGAGTAGAAATTTCATGCAATTAAGTCGGGCGAATTTCTTGTTATCCGAACGCACAATTGTCCAGGGAGCTATTGTGCGATTGGTCTCCGAGAGCATTTGAAATTTTCGGATCGAGTATTGATCCCAATATTTTTGGGCTAAGTTATCAACTGGTGAGAGTTTGTAGTGCTTTAGCGGATCGGTTTTTCTGGAATCAAATCGACGCTTTTGCTCTTCTTTGGAAACTGAAAAATAAAATTTAAATAAACGGATTCCATCCTTGACCAGCAGTTCCTCGAGCATGGGAACATCTTTGAGAAAACGTTTATTCTGCTCATCGGTGCAAAAACCCATAACCGGTTCAACCATGGCCCGGTTATACCAGCTGCGATCAAAAAAGACTATCTCGCCGCCGGCCGGGAGATGCGGTATGTAGCGCTGAAAATACCACTGGGTAACTTCAGTTTCATTTGGTCTGGTCAGGGCAACCACGCGGGCGTGTCTTGGGTTGAGGTGCTCGACAAACCGCTTTATGGTCCCTCCTTTGCCGGCCGCATCTCTTCCCTCAAAAAGCGCTAGAATTCTCTCTCCTGAATCTTTCATATGGGTTTGCAGCTTCATCAGCTCGATCTGCAGTTTTTTCAGCTCCTGTTCATACTCGAGATGCCAGTCCTTCACCCAGACAGCCGTTTTGTTTTTACCCTTCTTTTTCTCGGCGTTTTTGAGGGCAGTTTTCTCAAGTAATTTTACACTACTGGCCGGCATTTCCTTCACTTCCTTGTCAACTTTGGAACCCATGATGTTTTTTTCCTCTATTTGGGATTGTGTAACCACCAAGCATTATGTATAAACCGGGACAGAGTCTTATAACAATATTTAGTCTATCGTCTAAATATAAGAATGTCCAAACGTTTTAGCGCAGAGCGGTACCATATTTCTTCTGTTCCAACTTCATGTTTTTAAGTTCTATATCACCGGGAATGACAATATTTGGATCAGGGGTAAAGTCTAAGGACCTGCTCCGGCCGTGGTATCGTACAGTATTGAGTATAAGTTTCATAGCTTCCTTACGGGCCAGATGTTTGTTGTCTGATCGGATAATCCACCACTTTGAATTTTGGGTGTGAGTTTTCTGGAGTAGTACCCGTTTCTTATTGGTGAATTCGTCCCATAAGTCTTGAGCCTGAAGGTCCACCTCACTCAGTTTCCATTGCCGAAGAGGATCGTTGTAGCGTCGTTCAAAGCGTTTGGCCTGTTCCTCTTTTGAAACGGAAAAATAGAGTTTTAATAGAATGGTTTTACCACCGTCCAAGATGAAATTTTCCTCATAGGGTACGACTTTTTTTAAAAATCTCCTGTATTGAGCTTCTGTGCAGAATCCCATCACCGGCTCAACCATTGCCCGGTTGTACCAGCTTCGATCAAATAAAACGATTTCGCCGGCATGGGGAAACTGTTCAATGTAGCGTTTCATGTGTAGCTCGGTTTTCTGCACCTCGTTGGGCTTACCAAGGGCACAGACACGATAGCGCTTTTCATTCATATAGCGGATAACTCGCCGAATGGTACCGCCTTTGCCGGAGGCGTCTCTGCCGTCAAAAAGGATGATCATTTTTTTACCGGTCTTCTCGAGATGCTCGTGCATTTTGATCAGTTCAGCCTGGAAGGGTTTGAGTTCTTCAGAATTGTAGTGTTTACGCAAAGCCGCCCTGATGATTCCTTCTTTATCCTCGGTATTGAGAACATGGGCAATTTTTTCAGCATGTTTATCTGAAGAGTCATCCGAGAGGTTCTGATCAAATCGCTTGAGTAAATTCTTTATGGTTGAGGGAGCACCTGGCGGCTGTTTAGGGCGGTTAGGATTGTTTTTTCTAGGCTTCATCAGTTGTTTAGGTGGCAATAAATTTATAAAATGACTGGTTTTGAGATAATTTGTATAAGTATCAATATATTATCGACAATAACAGATTGATCATCGTGGATGTCTATTTGAACCCAAAATACCCTCAATGTGATGAGAAGTATCATCTTGCCTTGATAACCAAAGGCTTAATATGGGTATTCCGGTGAGCTTGACCGGAACAATGTTTTAGTATTGGAGTAGGTAATACAATATCTATACACACAACACGTT
>JASJDT010000257.1 GCA_030065655.1 Desulfocapsaceae bacterium
GCTAGGAAGTGCGCTAGAACCCAGCCATTTCAATTAGTCGTACTACATTAAAACATAATGATTCAATGTCGAGGGGCAATAGTCTTTTTTCCTTTTTCTCACGCGGTGAATTGCTGCACCGGTTTTACCCCGACACTACTTTTTTGCAGATCCTGCAATGCCCGAACAGTCGCTCCTGCTCCCGAGACCGTCGTGGTGTACGGAATATGCATATCCAAGGCAGCTCTGCGGATAGTGTAAGAGTCCTCGGTTGTCCGTTTACCATACGATGTATTCACTATCCAGTTTACTTCATTATCCTGCAGTTTATCAAGGATATGCGGCCTTCCCTGGGATATCTTGTTGATCCGTGAGCAGGGGATATCGTTTTCCTGCAGATGTTTAGCAGTACCGTCCGTTGCCAGGATCTCATAGCCCATTTCCACAAGTGAAGCGGCAACTGTGGTTACTCCTTCTTTGTCGCTGTCCCGAACACTTATGAACACTCTGCCGGACTCAGGCAGGGTAGTGCCGGCCGCCAGGGTAGCCTTGGCAATTGCCAGGCCAAGATTGTCATCGATGCCCATCACCTCTCCGGTGGATTTCATTTCCGGACCGAGCAGGGTGTCGACGTTTTCGAAGCGGTCAAAAGGAAATACGGCCTCCTTCACCGCCCAATGGGAGATCCCAACCTCGGTGGTGAAACCCAGTTCCTTGAGACTGCGGCCCATCATGATTTTGGTGGCAAGCTTGGCCAGCGGCACACCCGTAGCCTTTGAGACAAAAGGCACCGTCCTGGAGGCCCGTGGGTTCACTTCCAATATATATAAGGTTTCATCTTTTACCGCATACTGGACATTCATCAAGCCTATAACTCCCAGTTCCTCGGCCATAGCCTTGGTTGCCTCACGGATTTCTGCAATAAGCTTATCAGACAGGGTATGCGGCGGCAGCACACAGGCAGAATCACCGGAGTGAATGCCGGCCTCCTCAATATGCTCCATGATGCCGCCTATGATGGTTGTTTCACCATCGCTGATGGCATCTACATCAACCTCGGTGGCGTCTTTGAGGAACTTGTCGATGAGAATGGGATGTTCAAGGCTTGCTGCACCGATAACATGCATGAAGTCACGCATACCGCTGTCGTTATAGACGATCCGCATATCACGGCCGCCCAACACATAGGAAGGCCTGACCACTACCGGATAGCCGATACGGTTGGCGGCGCTTATGGCATCTTCAAGGGTATGTACGGTATCATTAGCCGGTTGACGCAAACCCAGCTTGTGAAGGAACTGCTGGAAGCGTTCTCTGTCTTCTGCCCGATCGATGGCATCCGGCGGTGTACCGATGATGGGTACACCTGCTTCTTCAAGCTCCACAGCAAGATTCAAGGGGGTCTGTCCACCAAACTGAACGATAACTCCATCGGGATTTTCCATCTCGATGATGTTGAGCACATCTTCCCTGGTCAAGGGCTCGAAATAGAGCTTATCAGAGGTGTCATAGTCGGTGGAGACGGTTTCCGGATTGGAATTGACCATGATTGATTCAATCCCGATCTCCCGAAGGGCAAAAGAGGCATGGACACAGCAATAGTCGAATTCTATACCCTGGCCGATGCGGTTTGGACCGCCACCAAGGATAACGATCTTTTTGGAATCGCTGGCATTGGCCTCGTTCTCCTGCTCGTAGGTGGAATAATAATACGGCGTGTAGGATTCAAATTCGGCAGCGCAGGTATCAACCAATTTATACACCGGTAACACTTTCGATTTTTTACGGAGGTTGCGGATATCGTCACGTGAGGTACCGGTCAAGTGTGCCAATTGAAAATCGGAGAAACCAAACTCCTTGCATTTTCTCAGAAACTCCGGGGTGAGACCTTGAAAACCAGCTTCCTTAATCTGGCTTTCACACTCGACGATCTGCTGAAGATTATAGAGGAACCAGGGGTCAATGGCGGTGAGCTCAAAGAGTTTCTCCACCGATATCCCCCGTTTCATGGCTTCATAAATATGGGCGATACGCTTGGAATTGGGAATCCGCAGACCCATTTCCAGATCTTCGTCCTCAAGATGGGTAAGCACATCCTTGCCATCTCCACCGAATCCGAAACGACCGGTTTCCAGAGAACGCATACCTTTTTGAAAAGCCTCCTTAAAGGTTCGACCAATGGCCATGGTTTCGCCCACCGATTTCATGGCAGTGGTAAGCAGGTCCTCGGCTTCGGGAAATTTTTCAAAGGTCCACCGAGGTATTTTAACGACGCAGTAATCAATGGTGGGCTCAAAAGAAGCGTAGGTTTCCCTGGTGATGTCATTGCGGATTTCATCGAGGGTAAAGCCAACCGCCAGCTTGGCTGCAATTTTGGCGATGGGAAAACCGGTCGCCTTTGAAGCCAGGGCAGAACTTCTGGAAACCCGGGGGTTCATCTCAATTACCATCAGCTCGCCATCCTCAGGATTAACAGCAAACTGGACATTTGAGCCGCCTGTTTCAACCCCGATTTCGCGAATAATAGCGATGGCTGCATCGCGCATAATCTGATATTCTCTGTCGGTCAGGGTTTGGGCAGGAGCCACGGTGATGGAGTCGCCGGTGTGTACCCCCATGGCATCCATATTCTCAATCGAACAGATGATGACCACGTTGTCATTCTTATCCCGCATGACTTCCAGTTCATACTCTTTCCAGCCGAGTAAACTACGCTCCAGCATGATCTCGGTAGTCATCGACAGATCCAGGCCGGAGAGGCAGAGATCTTCAAGTTCCTGGCGATTATAGGCTACACCGCCACCGGTTCCACCCAAGGTGAAGCTGGGCCTGACAATGATGGGGAAGCCAATCTCGTCACCCGCTGCCATGGCATCTTCGATGGTGTGAACGATGGCTGATTCCGGTACTTTGAGGTTGATGGCCTTCATGGCACTGCGGAACTCTTCACGGCCTTCAGCTTTGCGGATAACATCAATATTGGCAGCCAGCAGTTCAACCCCGTATTTGTCGAGAATGCCGGTTTCCGCAACCTTGATTGCGGTGTTCAGGGCCGTCTGACCACCGAGGGTAGGGAGCAACGCATCTGGACGTTCCTTTTCAATTACCTTGATAACAATTTCAGGGGTAATTGGTTCGATATAGGTCGCATCGGCCAGTTCTGGATCAGTCATGATGGTGGCGGGATTGGAGTTGATCAACACCACCTCGTAGCCCTCCTCTTTCAGGGCTTTGACCGCCTGAGCACCCGAGTAGTCAAACTCGCAGGCCTGGCTGATGATGATCGGGCCGGAGCCGATGATGAGTATTTTGTGTATGTCAGTTCTTTTGGGCATGGTTGTTACTCT
Source organism: Desulfocapsaceae bacterium (assembly GCA_030065655.1). Taxonomy (GTDB): domain Bacteria; phylum Desulfobacterota; class Desulfobulbia; order Desulfobulbales; family Desulfocapsaceae; genus Desulfopila_A. Next base: position 3,327 of record JASJDT010000257.1, read on the forward strand.
TATATAGTGAGTTGCTTGCAGTCATCGGCTAAGGTCGCATCATTTCAATGAACCGGTCAAAGAGATAGAGAGAATCATGCGGTCCCGGGGCGTGTTCGGGATGATACTGTACGGAAAAGGCATCATAACGCTTGTGGCGCATACCTTCGAGACTGTTGTCGTTGAGATTGATATGGGTGATTTCCACTTCATTGGCGTCAAGGCTTTCCGGGTCGACACAGAAGCCATGATTCTGCGATGTGATTTCCACATGTCCGGTGGTGAGATCCTTAACCGGTTGGTTGCCACCCCGATGTCCAAACTTGAGTTTGTAGGTAGTACCGCCATAGGCCAGACCAAGCATCTGATGTCCTAGACAGATACCGAAAATTGGTATCTTCCCAAGGAGCTGCCGAAGGGTACCTACCACTCCTTCAACTCCTGCAGGATCACCGGGGCCATTGGAGAGAAATATACCGTCGGGATTCATGGCCATGACAGTTTTTGCATCGGTGGTGGCAGGCACCACCTGAACCTGTCAGCCTTTCTCAGTGAGGATGCGGAGTTGGTTGAATTTTACCCCAAAATCAAAGGCAACCACTTTGAGCGGGTTGGCCAGATCTTTTTGAGCTGTGGTAAAATTAGAACCTGGGACCGGTAAATTGTTGGACCAGCCGTAGGGCTCGTCACAGGTGACCCGCTTCACCATATCCTGACCAATAAGGCCGCTCCATTTATTTGCTCTGGCGATCAGTGATTGGGGATCGAGATCCTCGGTGGAGACAATGCCCTTCATTGCTCCAGCCGTGCGGATGTGCTTTACCAAGGCGCGGGTATCGAAACCCTCAACCCCCAAAACACCAAACTCCTTGAGGAAATCGGCAAGTGGTCTGGTTGAACGAAAGTTGGAAGGAAATCTATTGTATTCTTTGACCAAAAAAGCCATGGGATGAATTGCAGCAGATTCCATATCCTCCAGGGCTATGCCATAATTGCCGATAAGAGGGTAGGTCATGGTGACAATCTGACCGGTATAAGATGGATCCGTCAAGACTTCCTGATAGCCGCTCATGGATGTATTGAAGACGATCTCGCCAACCGCTTCACCAGCACCGGTGAATGATTGCCCTTCGAATATGGTGCCGTCTTCCAGAGCTATTAATGCCTTCATTGTGTATTCCTTCAGCTATGCACTGAGTAGAACTTAAGCTTCTTTACAAAAGTTGCATCAGTGTGTGTCGTTATTTATAATTTTCTGCTTCAGGTAGGCTAGATGCACTTCGCTGTGCATTGTTCCTCAGGAAAAATTGCTGTTGCCGGGCACCCGCCTGTAAATCCTGTGATTGGAGCAGACAAAACCCCAATATATAACCCGGAAACACAATTTGCGTCAATAATAATCGGTGAAACAATTCACTAAGAATGCGGCTGTTTTTTTAGTTTTTGTTTTGCAAAAACAATGGTTAAGAGAAAGTCAACACAGCAATACAGTCGAGTAAACCAAGGTGATCTTGCCGTTTCAAAGCAGATGAGTGATGGGGTAATCTATCAACCTGTTCTGGCTGCTTTCCGTTGCAGAATATTTGCAATTTCGACCGCACAGCTTTCAATAAATCGAATTTCTTCTTCACTGAATGGCTGCTGTCTGGTCGTAAAAGATGTGAAGTCAAGTGCACCCCAAATTGTACCGTAAATATTAATCGGCGTGCCAATGTAGGATTTCATTGTTTGGGGAAGGTAGAGTGGATGGGGAACTCTCTCGGGCAGAGTAAAACAGTCGTCTACTGCGATTGTTTGATTATTTGCGATTAACTCTTCACAGATTGTACTGTGATAATTGTACGATTCACCCTCAACAAATACTTGGGTGTGTGAGAGCACCGCAACTATCTCGTATCTCCCATTTTCAATTTTGGAGATCACTCCGGTTTCCATGTTCAGTTTATCCTTGCAGCGCTCAAGAACCCTTCGGCAAAATGTCCGGATTTCCTGCGAAAGCATAACTTCCTCAAGGGGTAAAGAGTGATT
>JASJDT010000046.1 GCA_030065655.1 Desulfocapsaceae bacterium
GTCACCAAAAGTTGGGCTTCTGAAGGTGGATCGGAAGCCCAACTTTTGGTGACAACAAAAAAGATGACAGCAAGTACGAACAGCGCGACTATCGAGTTCGAGGATAGATAAACCTGACTTTTTCTAAGCGAATTTTTCATAGTTTTCTCTTCTGGTGCCTCAAATTGATTGGGCTAAAAGTGGCTTTTCGAACTGAATTTTTTGCCACAAAATATCTAACTGATTATTGCAGGTGGATGATAAACAGTTGCTTTAAATAACTCACCAACTTTTCTATAAAATTCTTCGAAAATTCCGTCTATTTACCCAAACCTATATTTTTACAACTGCCTTTTCAAGCAATTTAACACTGCAAGCTTATTACTCAGTTTGGTCAGGGAAAAATACTGCACTCACCTTCCCTTTTTGTCCTAATATTTCAAATAAAGGCGCACCATTCCGCATAAACAGTATACTGCCAGTGTAGTAACCAATGACCATTGAACAAAGGGTTGGAAATGGGATGATTGTTATTGCTGGTGCTAAAATTGTAGTACAATCTTTGTTAACATTTGAGTAGTATTTTGCTGGGTTGTATATGACCCAGATCCATGCGGCTGTACTGTGAGTTGCTGGATTAATCTGCACCACTGTGAATCATAAATTGATAAGAGACACATTATCCCAACCATTTTGATTATTGGGAGTTTGCCAAGAAATGTTTGGTCGCCATATCAAACTGCGCTGGAAATACTTTATCATTCTGCTCATAGCCAGTCTCTTGCCTATGCTGCTTGTTGCTGTTCTCAGTCACAAGGGTTCCAGCAGATTAGGTAAAGCAATCTCAAAAAAGACTACCCAGGAGTTATCTGAAACAGTCCGCAGGGAAATCATTACGACAACACAGAATTATGCCAACATTGTTCAGGCTGAAAAAACCTCCATTGAGTTTGCGCTCAGATTTATGGCGCGAGAAGCAGAGCTGGCACTTTCTTTATCAAATCCTGAACCTGAAAAAGTTTACTATGCCAGGGACTATGATGACCCAGCCACAGCTCCTGGTGATTTGATGGAGTCCCAGCTGCATAAAACCTATGGTAAAGATGGCAAGACATCCATGAAAAAAATCAGTCTTGCCGAGCCTAATTATGTCCTTGCCCCAGGTGTTCAACACCAAAGTGCTGAGGATAATATTGCTAGGCTTGCAAGGCTTACTCCGACGTTTCGGATGATTCGTAAGGAGTTGGGTGAGGAAATCTACTGGTTATACATTGGTCTGGAAGAAGGGATTCATATCGCTTACCCCGGCCATGGGGGATATCCAGATGATTTTGATCCTCGCCAAAGACCCTGGTACGTTCAAGCAAAACAATTAGGCCATCTTCAATGGGGACCACCTATTGTTGACGTTACAACAAAGAGGCTCTTACTCACGGCTTCGGCACCCTTTTATGAACTGGATGGCTCATTAGCTGGAGTTGCAGGAATTGACCTTTTGATACCCGCGGCCCTGTTGCAGCCTGAGGTGGAATCAGACTTAACGAACTCAGCAAAATCTTTTTTGCTTGGTAGGGAAAAACAAAGCGGGGGAGAAAGCTCTCGCTGGATACTCTCCCAGGCAACTGAGGAGGCAATTTATGGCGATGAGATAACTAAAGCGCGAGCAACCAAGCTCATTTCCCAGGAAGAGAAAGATTTTGAATCGTTATGGCCTTACCTTGTCTCCGGCAAATCCGGTTCGGTTGAATTGCCTTTTGGTGGCAAAGATTCTTTCTGGGCTTTTGCCACGATTTCTGAGGAGATGTATTTTGTACTCGTTGCCCCAAAGAGTCTTGTAACGCGATTACCAGAAGAAGTTGCTGCAAGTTTTAAAAATTTTTCACAAGGTCAAGGACGTATTATCGTCGTTGCAATGGTTATTGTGCTGATCCTTGTCGCGGTGGCCGCGCTGATTGTTTCGAGGTCAAATACCAAAAATGTCATGTCGATGGTCAGTGGATTCAAAAAACTTGAACAGGGAGACTTTTCCGTTCGGCTCAGAATCAACTATGACGATGAACGTGACATGGTTGTCCACACATTTAACCAGATCGTACCAAAGTTGGAAGATCAGTTACGTATGAGCAAAGAACTGAGCTTTGCCAAAGAGGTTCAGCAAAGCCTTCTTCCGCAGTCTAATCCTGTTTTCCCTGGTTTTGAGATTGTCGGGCAATCGATCTACTGCGAAGAAACAGGTGGCGATTACTACGATTTCATCCAGATAGACAAGCAAAGACTTGCCATTGTTGTGGGCGATGTCTCTGGACATGGTGTTTCTTCGGCACTGCTTATGGCCACCGCCAGGGCACAACTCATGCAGCGGGTATTCCTAGCCGGTTCCTGTGCGAAGATATTGGACGATGTTAATAAACAGCTATGCAGGGACACCCAGGAAAGTGGGAACTTCATGACCATGTTCTACGCTGAGATTGATGCAGAGCAGAAACAGTTTTTCTGGACTCGGGCCGGTCATGACCCTGCGATTCTTTATGATCCAAAACAGGAAGAGTTTATGGATTTAAAAGGTAAGGGATTGGCCTTGGGAGTCTTTGCTGAATACCAATATGAGCAAAATGTTTGCGCACTCTCTGAAGGGCAAATAGTCTGCATAGCCACTGATGGCATCTGGGAGATCACCAATCCATCAGGAGAGATGTTCGGCAAAGATCGTATAAAGGAGATTATCCAAGAAAATTGCCAGTTAACGGCAAGCCAGTTGCTCTCGGAGATAATGAAACAGGTGAAAACGTTTTGCTCCGCAGAAAAACCAGATGATGATATCACTCTTGTACTGATAAAAGTCGCCTGATTTATTGTGATAAGTAGTTGCTTTTTAAAGAAGCAATGATCCACCATAGGTTACACTCTGCGTCGTTGTATCGGTCGTTTCTCCTTGTTGTGTATGGCTTATACACATTACTCGTCACTCCTCAACGCCTTGCATCAGGCAGCGTCTGGTGGCCAGGGAAAACACGAAAACCATAAGATACAGATATCTATGAAATTAGATGGTAGATTAAGGGCGACCCTGGCCATAACGTCCTGATTGGACTGAGAAAGACCACCATTCACCATTACCGCACGAAGGAACTGATGAAGATTGTGATTGAATTTAACAAACTCCTGTCCGGTTTTCTTCCCTCCGAAAGAGCCCCTCAATGCAAGACCGATACAACATTACGATGACCAACCTGCGCGCATTTACCCTTAGCCTTGTTCCCTTTATTTTCGTTTTCCTTTGGAGCACAGGGTTCATTGCTGCCAAGTATGCCCTGCCTTTCATAGAGCCGTTCTTTTTGCTTTTTATCCGCATGACCATTACTGTCGGGATTTTCTTATTACTCTGTCTTCTGTTCCGGGTAAAAAGGCTATCATGGCAGCAGGTGGGACATCAGATGGTCACCGGATTACTGGTGCACGGCACCTATTTGGGTGGAGTTTTTGCCGCCATAAAGTGGGGAATGCCCGCCGGCATCACCGCAATTGTGGTTGGCATCCAACCTATCCTCACCGCTCTGTTGGGTTGGATTGCCTTTGGCGCACGCCTGCGCGCTTTGCAATGGTTTGGCCTCGCCCTTGGCTTTATCGGGGTAACATGTGTCCTTTTGACAACAGGTCAGCAGGAAAGCGTCGACCTTAGCTGGCCACCAATGCTGGCAGCCGTTGCAGCCCTGATCGGTATATCTCTGGGCACCATTTATCAAAAACGATTTGGCTCCGAAACCCATTTACTCATTGGCTCGGTCTGGCAATACATTAGCGCCGGCCTGCTGATGGCTTGTTTGACGTTCTCCCTGGAAAGCCGTAATATAATTTGGGACGGTCAGTTGATTTTAGCGCTGGCCTGGTTGGTATTCGCACTATCTGTCACAGCCATCCTTTTGCTTATGTATATGATTCGTGAAGGGGAAACGGCAAAAGTTGCCAGCTATTTCTACCTGGTGCCGCCTGTTGCTAGTATTGAAGCATGGTTTCTCTTTGATGAGTCTCTTTCACCGGCCGGAATCATTGCGATCTTCGTGACCGTGCTTGGCGTATATCTCGTTGTTAAGAAAAATGAGGTGAGGAATAGATGATAAAAGACTTTCTAACCAAATATGCAGGCACACAATGGTCCGGGAGTGGCGAGCTATGGCTTGACCCTGAAGGTAATAAAGCTGAGAAATATGACTGTGAACTCGAAATTGATATAGATGTAATCTACTATTCTTGGATTTATGAAAACGAGATTAAGAAGGGAAGTTTTTCCTTTAATGAAGCGGGAGCGATATGGTTAGATAGTTGGCACCAGAGGGAATCTGTACAGTGCACCAATGTTCCGGAGACCTGGGGGATCTTCACGTTATGTAATACGTATGAGGTCCCAGGCAATCCTAACTGGGGCTGGCGAAGCAAACTTTCAAAACGACCGGATAATTCCCTAGTTTTACAAATGACGAACATCACGCCGTGGGGAGAAGAAGGACGGGCCGTGAGGATGGTATTCACCTGCAACGAAACCTAGCAACCGTATAGCTCGTCAAATTCTCTTTTCTGCGATTTGGAAATAACCGGTTATTTTAGGATAGATCCGATATATTGCAATTAAAGGAAAACTACAGAGATAAATTACAGCTAGTTGATTAATCAAATTAATCACAACTTTTCAACGAGATTAGGTTTTTGGTGCAACAGTTTTTCTTGTTGAACCAATTATTCTAGTTGAATTACCAATGGTGGTGATGATGTCTCTAGAGCCCAAGAAACCAATAGCTACCTGCGAATCAGATTCATGTAATGATTGCACCGTTAAAAGTGATCTCCACTGCCATTTTAGTTTAAAGGATTGGCTGCTTTTTCTTATTATTGCTATTCCACCATTTCTGATTGGCGGCAAGGGCATTTCTAATATCGACAGCATACTGCTGCTACCCTGGATACTCTTTGTGGTTGTCTATTTCGGATTTATTGAAATTCGCGTCATGTGTTCCCACTGCCCACATTATGCCGAAGCATCGACATCATTGCAGTGTTGGGCGAACTATGGCTCTCCTAAACTCTGGAAGTATCGACCCGGTCCCATGTCAGTTATGGAAAAAATTGTTTTCCTAGGCGGGTTCGTCATTGTTTGGGGCTATCCTCTGATATCTTTATTATTGAGTACACAGATATTTCTACTGATTATCTATTCAATGACAACTACCAGCTTTTTCTTGATTCTGCTTAAGTTCATGTGCAGCCGGTGTATGAATTTTGCCTGTCCACTCAATCAGGTGGATGAACAAATTCGCGATCGGTTTTTTAGTAAAAATCCCCGTGTTGCTGAAGCCTGGGAGAAAAGTGGCAGAATAAAATGAGATATTTTCTAATTAGACGAAAATAGCCGTTTCTTCTCTTGCAGACGGAATAAAGTAAGCATTCATCCGTGACTCAGCTGATCCACACTACTTATCTATACTAATAATATTGCAATAATATCAAAAATATAGAAACAATAAAGATCTCTAAAGAACCAAGATGAAAGCGATAACTTACCGCAGCTATGGTCAACCTGACGTGCTGAGGTTGGAGGAAGTAGTAAAACCAATTCCAAGTGACAATCAGCTTTTAATAAAAATCCATGCGGTATCGATAAACTCATGGGACTGGGACATGCTGACAGGTAAACCACTTGAATATCGCCTGCTCAGCGGTCTGTTCAAACCGAAAAGCAACTTGCTGCATGGGTGTGATATATCCGGCACAGTTGAAGTTGTTGGTAGAAACGTGACACGTTTTAAGGTTGGCGATGAAGTTTTCGGCGACCTATCCGCAGGTGGCTGGGGAGCTTTTGCGGAATATATCTGTGTCTTTGAAAAAGAACTATTTCTTAAACCTCCGAAAATGACTTTTGCCCAGGCAGCGTGCCTGTCTCATGGTGGCAACCTCGCTGTTCAAGGGTTATTTGATTTTGGTCGAATTGCCTCAGGACAAAAAGTTTTAATCAACGGCGGCTGCGGCAGTACCGGCACTTTGGCTATTCAATTGGCAAAACTTACAGATACCGATGTAACAGCAGTCGATAATCCCGACAAACTGGAGGTTATGCGTGCCATCGGCGCTGACCAGGTAATCGACTATACCAAGGAAGATTTTACTAAGGATGGGCGCCAGTATGATCTGATTTTTGATGTAAACACCAATCGTCCAATTGCTGATTATATCCGCGCACTCAATCCGGGCGGAACCTATGTGACGGTTGGCGGCAAAACTTTGCGAATTCTGCAATTGTTATTATTCCGAAAATTTCACGGATCGTACAAATTGCATATGGTAGGCTATAAAGCGAATAAGGATCTGGAATACCTGGTAGATCTTTTCAATGCAGGTAAGATCAAGCCCGTTATAGATAAATGTTTTTCTCTTGAAGAAACCGCAGATGCTTTTCGCTATTTTGGCGATGGAAGTTTCAAGGGAAAAGTGGTTATAACCTTGGATCAAAATGATGGTGGAAACTAGACATAATATTTCACGTTCCTGGCAGGCCGTTGCAGATGTGTTGACAACCTATAAAATTTGCCGTTAAGCTTTAAGATATAGGGTCGCATCGATTTAAAATTTCTAACAACCCGGCAAGGTAGCTTATCATGAAGAACATATTACAGTGTCTCGTTCGAAGTTTGCCTCTATCATTGTTATTGATCAGCCTCGGATATATAATTTCCTATCTCATATTATCCGATCCCCAGAACCTCGATTTCACCCTCTTCACGTTAGGTGCAATTCCCGTAGTTATATTTCTACCAAGTGTATTCAGCCAATCAAAAAGCGGTGCAATCCACACCCCAAAGGTAATTTTTCGAAAAGTGGAAACTCTTGAAAAAAAGCAAAACCAAAAAGAAGAAGCTATCTTCCCTGCATTAAGCTATGTCATTGCCGGTGTTTTAACCTGGCTGTTCAGCTTGGCAGTCTATTGACCTGATAATTGCCGGTAAGTTAACTAATATGAACTAACCATGAATCATGCGTAAGATTTACGGTAGGACAACATCCTTTAATGTTCAAAAAGTATTATGGTTAGCTGATGAGCTCTCTCTGGAGTACGAGCACCTCGAATTGGGTGGCAGGTTTGGAGGTCTGGATACTCCTGAGTTTACTCGCCTTAACCCAATGCAGAAGGTGCCCGTTCTTGTCGATGGAGACAAGGTAATATGGGAATCACACACTATACTGCGCTATTTGATTGCTGAATATGGTGATTCAAATTGGTATCCCGATAGCGTATATGAACGATCAATCTACGAGCGTTGGCTCGACTGGTCACAGACAGCATTCCAACCTGCGTTTATGGCTGTCTTCTGGGGATATTACCGCAAGCCCTCACAGAAGCGAGACATGGCTGTTGTCGAAAAGCAGCTCAACAAATGTATTGGCTGTCTCAGTATTCTCGATCGTCAACTGGAAAACGCCAGATATCTGGCTGGCAATTTCCTAACCCTTGCCGATATCCCAACTGGAGCAGTTATATACCGACTCACCGAGCAAGGCCTTGAGGTAACTCTTCCTCCACTTGTTGCTGCGTGGTATGCAAACCTGCAGAGAAGAAGCGGCTACCAAAAGTGGATAATGAGTGATTTTACTGAGCTGAAAGCTCGTGAGGAATTCTAAGATTACCTCAGATCAGAACCCTTTAAGAATTTCTATAACAAACGTTTCCTTTTCCATTTACAGTATTACCGTTATTTCCAGTTGATCATTACTTCGTACTTCATTTTTTTAGCAATGGAGGAAACAGATGAAAACACTAATGATACGAACTGCACCTTTCCTATCAGCCTTAATATTGTTTACACTTGCACCTCTGGTGAGGTTGGGAATTGCCAACCCGATCATCGTTGAGGGTGATGTTCCGGTTCAAAGAGGTTTTGTCCGCGAGGTTGTCGTCGACGGACTCGAGCGCCCCTGGAGTGTTGCCTGGCTTCCTGAAGGGAACATGTTAGTCACAGAACGTCCAGGCAGGCTGCGTCTAGTGGAGATAGCAGCAGATGGGACAGGTAAATTACTGGCTACACCAATAGAAGGAGTTCCCCAGGTTTTTGCAGAGGGCCAGGGAGGCCTGCTCGATGTCAGCCTCCATCCCCTTTTCCGTGAAAATAAAAAAATATACTTTACCTACGCCGATGGCACTCTCGATGCAAATCGAACAAAGGTGGCCATGGCTCTCTATGAAGAAGGACAACTCAAGAACTGGCAGGATATTTTTGAGGTTAATACGACGAAAAGCGGGACGCAGCATTTCGGTGCCCGCATTAGCTGGATGCCCGACAATACTCTCCTTGTGAGTATAGGCGACGGCGGCAACCCCCCTGTTAAGCTAAATGGCCGGCTCATTCGCGAACATGCCCAGGATTTAGATTCTCACCTTGGCAAGGTTCTGCGGTTAAACGACGATGGTACAGCCCCAAACGACAATCCCTTTGTACAGAATAAGGATGCGTTACCTGAGATATACAGCTACGGCCACAGAAACATTCAGGGTTTGGCTTACGACCCTCTGCGGAAGAAGATTTGGGCAAGCGAGCATGGTGCTCTTGGTGGTGACGAGCTTAACGTGCCTGTAGCCGGCGGCAACTTTGGTTGGCCCAAGGTAACCTACAGCAGAGAGTATTCAGACGGGACACAAATATCTCCAAAAATCACCGCAGCAGGTTATCTTGACCCGGTGATGGTTTGGGAGACAGCCATAGCACCGAGCGGTTTGCTGCTTTATACCGGCGATAAATTCAAGCAATGGCAGGGAGATCTTTTTGCTGGGGCTCTGATGAAGCAATCGGTTCGCCGTCTCAAGCTCAGTCAGTCAGGTAAAATCGAAGAACAGCGAGAGCTCAGGTTTGGTGCACGCATTCGCGATGTAAGGCAGGGGCCTGAAGGATTTGTTTACGTGCTCGTCGATGACGATAACGGCAAGATTATTAGGCTGAAACCTGTTCAAGGTGGTGACACTTCCCCTTAAAGAAGAGCCTCTGCTTCTTCAGGTTAGCATACGCTAATTGTTACGCGCTCAACGATGAATGAAAGATTCCGCTGAATCATAGAACACGCCAGGTTAGTCTGCACCCCATGCCACTCATTCAGTATGGTAGATTTTAACCTTCACAAATACATATAGTTATTGATGCACACTCTCCTTCCGCTTTTTCTAAAAGGCATGCTTATCGGCGGTGCCAACCTTATACCCGGAGTATCAGGAGGAACCATCGCCCTGATTACTCGAATTTTTGAGCCTCTCGTACAGGCCATCAAAAATGTCGACCTGCATGCCCTCAGGTACTTATTCCGGGGCGAATTCTCTTCACTTGCCCGTCATCTCAATATGACGCTTCTTGCTGCCGTTCTTTCGGGAGCAGTGTTGAGCATTTTTATGCTGGCCAGTGTTCTGGATTACCTTTTTCTCAACTTCCCGGTATATATATGGTCCTTTTTCCTCGGTCTGGTTCTTTGCTCGGTCTACTGTACAGGCATGCGGGTAGCATCTTGGCATATCGATACCTTTTTGGCTTTAACATTGGGTACAGCGATATCGATTGGTATCGTAATCATGTCGCCGGCGGCAGCGAATCAGAATTTCCTTTACCTTCTCCTCTGCGGTGGCGTGGCTGCCTGCAGCATGATTATGCCGGGACTTTCCGGTTCTTTTGTTCTCATCCTCATGGGCAACTACCAACTCGTCATGATTTATGCCGTCAAGAATCTGGATTTCCAGATCCTGCTGCCGGTAATAGCTGGAGGGGCTGTGGGTTTGGCCCTGTTTTCTCGAGTTTTATCGTATGTCTTTCATAATTTTAGAGATATCACTACTGCATTGCTCACAGGATTCATCCTTGGTTCAACCGCTATTCTATGGCCATGGAAAAAGAGTGTCTATGCTCTCAACGTTGACGGAACACTACTCTTGAAAACCGATGGAGATCCCATTATCACGGGGTATGAATGGTATATACCGAATTTTGCCAGCATGGAAACAGCAATAGCGGTCATATTGCTACTCGCTGGTGGATCAACCTTACTTCTTCTTGAGAGATCCGTTGAAAATACGTGACCGTTACCCAGATCAATTACCCACTAACGTTTCAAAAAATTAAAAATACAGGAATAATGGTAAGGTCATGTTATTTTCCTGGCTGGAGTTATTGATAACTTGCGAATAATGCCGCGCCAAAAGAACCTGAGTAAAAAGGCTCAAATGAAAAGGGACGAAAAACAATGAAAAACCAAAGCTTAGAATTTTGGTATGAATTTGCCAGTACCTATTCCTATTTGTCCGCCATGAGAATTGAGAATCTCGCCTCTCGCTATCAGTTCGAGATTGCATGGAAACCTTTCATGCTAGGACCAATATTTAAAGAACAGGGTTGGCATGATTCACCTTTCAACATTTATCCAGCCAAAGGCCGCTACATGTGGACAGATCTGGCAAGACAATCTCGTAAAAGAGAGTTGAGTTTCAGGAAGCCCTCGGTCTTTCCCAGAAATGGTCTTCTTGCTGCAAGAATTGCCATCCTGGGAAGCAAAGAGCCTTGGATTTCAGCCTTTACTCAGAAAGTCTTTCAAGCAAATTTTGAGAAAGATGAAGATATCAGCGATGTGGAGAAGATCAAATTGATCTTAAACTCCCTCGATCTGGACAGTGATAAAATCATTGCACTTTCACAAGAAGGTGAAAATAAGGAACTGCTCAAGGCCCAAACTGAGCGGGCAAAACAGCTTGGTATCTTCGGTGCTCCCTCGTTTATCGTTAAAGATGAACTATTCTGGGGAGATGATCGCCTGGAGGATGCCATTGAGTTACTGACAGATCTCAAGAAGTCTTTATGACATTTTAGGATGTAATGGCAAGAGATGAGCTGCCCGCTGATGATACAGTCATCTTCCGGGCAACTGCCGCGGCTTTTGCGACCATGGAGCTCAGCGACTATACAGAGCATTTCATCATTGAACCGCTGCGAAATTCCTGGGGTTCTTGAGAAAGCATTCCGGAGGTGTTCTTCGCCCTGCCGTTTAACGGAAATGTAACGTAGGGTTGCGTCAGTTTCCACTAGGTGTTCAAAGCAGATGGGTGCTGCCATAACGCCGACAACACCCATGAGAAGCATACTCACCTATAGCCGGGATTTTTCATCAGTCAAGTTTGATGTGTATGTGAGGCGCAAAGCAAGAAGCTATAGTTACCTATGCACCTTGCTTTGGCAACGCTGCAGACTTGGTGAGTTCAGCTGGTGAGAAAACCGGGCTAGAAACTGTAGGCAATACTCACGCCGCCATAAAATGTTGTATCAACAGTGGAATCTGGGAGCGCATCATCATCAATTGAATCAGAATAATAGAGATTGGCTCCGACTACCAGGGCATCGGTAACACTGTAGCCTACGCCGGTCGAAATGAGATAATTAAAAAAACCATCGTCTGTGCCGCCGGCATAAAATTCGGCAAAATCCTCGCCGGCATAGGCCACCGATACGCCCAGAGAATAATCCCAATCCTCAGCCAGCTCACGGGAGTATGAAAGTCCCAAGACGGCATAAAAGTCATTAACTTCATCAACATCGTAATAAATATCAACCGATGCTGCCAAGTTCCATATCAAGTCGGTGGCAGCGCTTATAAACAGCTCCGTTGTGCTGTCCGCGCCGTTAGGGAAAAGATATTCAATGACTCCGCCGGTAAACTCGACAGGGCCGAGGCCAAAGGTATATGATGCGGTCAAATCAACTTCTGAAAATTCTCCTGAATCCAGGGTATCGTCGTAATCATCCACATCTAAATTTCCCCAGACGTTCAGGTTCAAACCACCGTGAGCGATATCGATGCTTGGCTGCAAGACGACACCATCATTAAAGGTCACACCTCGCCAAACATAGGCTGAGTTAATATCCATTGCTGCAGTTACATCTGCTGCTTCGGCATGCGGAGATGAAAATACAGACAGGGCGAGAGTGGTCATTGCCATAGCGATTGTCTTTTTCATGATATGTTCCTTTCTGCAATTAGAGGGTAAAACGGTAGGTTCAATAGACAGCATGGCACCCATTGCAGCACAACAGAGTGGTCTGGCCCTATATCGACCTGCCTGCTAACACTTTCATAATAATTTACCAATAAATGTGCCAAAGCGGCGCAGATTGCAGAATCCCATATCTTTACAAGGAGTAAGGGTCTAAATGTGTTTTCCATCTTCACCAGGGTGTGACGCATCAAATCTACAATTATGTCGTTACTGAGGAACTTTGTGACATTTTCGTGGATTTTGTTCTTTCAGGAAAGGCTTGCGATGAGAATTTAAAGAAATCGCGAGTTGAACCGACGTGTTGTCATAATTTCTATAGCAAACTATAGCATTATGCGGTAATTAAAGTGGGTATAATATGTTGTCAGGCAAGATACCCATTGCAAAAGTGAAAAATTGCGTCGCCTATATCACTTACAGGTTGGCTAGATAAAATGGACCCAAACATTATCGCATTATTAATCGTAATCGTCGTTGTCGTACTATTTCTTTTTCGAGAACATAAAAAGTCCGGAAAGTATTTCGGTAAAAGTTCCGGTATCGACAAGAAGCAAGAAAAGCAACTGGAACTATTCAAAAAACTATACACTCCAATTGCAGACCCGGACAGCTTCCCAATGATCAGCAGCCACGGATATGAATTTGAAGATGTTGCCCTGTCGGCCCAGACGGTACCATATGATCCTCCGATTCCCATTCCAGCCGAGATTGAAACAATAAAAACAAAAGACCAGGTTAAAATCGTCCTTCTAGATAGAGAAGAAGAAGCTCAAAGGGTATGGGTGGAAATAGCTCTATCTTCCTACCCTTACTTTGATGGAATTTTGCTGAACACTCCTTTTGATATTGAGGAGCTCTGCGAAAACGACAAACTTACCATTCACGCCAACCATATATTGCAGATCAAGCCTAACCGTGAGTAAGTTTTAGCCTAAACCTCTCAAAACCCATATAAATAGTCGGGTAGTCGCTTTGACCAATCATCGTTCTGCCAACCACTTTCCCAAAATATTGCACTGACAGGTTGAACAATAATCACAAATGTGCCAGGATTAATATCAGTACTTTTAAATATCTGGATTGTATAACTCAACCCAAGTGCATCGCCAGAAAAATTTGCTTTTTCGTATTTTCGAGTAGTTAAATTGAACATACTGTAACGCCCTAAAACATCAAACGATGAGCGTTGCCCGGGACAAACCTAAATTTGAGGAAAAAATGAGAATTCCACTACAAATCGCTTTAATCCTGCTCTTTATTGCTAACCTGGCTGTGGCGAAGAATTATACGTTGACTATTGATGATGAAAAACATGATCTATCCCTGGGTGAAGTCTCAAGGATTAAGATCGGTGACCGAACTATCTCAGTCAAGTTGGAACAAAAAGATATTTTCATCTATGAAACGGAAAATTTCTCATTTCAACACCCAAGACAGTATGCTCCCTCCAAAACCGATTTAGGAGATGGTCTATTCCAGACAGCCATGATGACTCCACGGGGAACCGTGGTCATGATTCAGGAATATCTCAACCTAAACCCGACCCAACTCATGGATTTAATGGTCAATGAAGTGACCAAGGAAGAAAAGGAATACGGCTACACAATTGAATCTAAACCAACTTCTCTTACTCTCTCCGATGGAAAGGTTATCAATGGGAGAGTGGTCACATCCAAGTATAAAGGCTCAGATATTGAACGTGGCTTTTACATGTACGGTCTCAAGGATTCCGGGTTATTTATCATGACGCAAATTGATTATGTAATCGGGGAGGGTGATAAACCGTTCATCGAGGAGTTTCTCAACTCGTTGAAAGTTACCATGTAAACGGCTTTAGTAAGCCTATGCTAATTCTATAAGTGTCGCAGCATCAATGTACTCTACCATCAGGAAGCGTTGATCTTGCTAAGTTTTCAGGATCTTCCCATCAAAAACATGTTGTCAGGTAGGAGGAGATTGATATGTGGAACAGAAATCAACACACCGGGCCTGGCGGTGGGCTGTCCTCGGGCCCTGGCGGTGGTCTGTCAACTGAGCCTGGAGGTGGTGCTTCGGCTGGCCCCGGAGGAGGATTGTCTTTCAGTCTCGGCGGAGGCCTCTATACCGGCCCTGGTGGTGGAATGTCTATGGGACCGGGAGGCGGACTATCGACCGGTCCCGGCGGTGGCCTTTCAATGTCACCTGGCGGAGGGTTGTACAGAGGTCTTGGCGGAGGTCTCTCCAAGTGTCCCGGGGGCGGCTTGTCTGCCAGTCCTGAACCATATTTAAGCAATATTCCGCCATGGCCTGTTTTTGTACGAGAGCTCGAAAAACGTGGCCTACATGACTTTGCCGAACTTATCCGGAGACATCTGCCCTATAAAGTCTAAGAGACGATTAACACTCACTTCAGAACTACGCTGAGGACTTTTGTGTTGCATCTCTGCTTTCTTTGGTTTATTCTATTGTTTAATTATTTATTTAATTTATTAATTTACTTAAGACAATAAACTTCAGGAGGTGTACTATGGTTGACACCAAAGAAACCGCGGCCTATATCTGTGTCAAGGATACACTGGATGGGGCCTACCCCTCGCTCGTACTTGGAATAAACTCGGCCAGGCAGGGTATGGAGACGAAGATTTTCTACTCATTCATGGGCTTAAACATGGTAGTCAAGGGTGGCACGGAACGAGCCAAATACCTGCCGCCCGGATTGATGGGCGTCATCCCCGGCATGACCACTTTTGCCACCGGTATGATGAAAAAGAAAATCGAAAAGGCCAATATCCCCAGCCTTGCGGAAATGCAGGAGATGGCGCAACTGGAAGGTGTCGAACTTATCGCCTGCAAAATGTCCGTGGATATGATGGAGCTAGACGAATCCAAACTCGTCGAGGGAGTCACCGTCTGGAATGCAGAGGACTTCCTAACCTATGCCAAGGATTGCAAGATCTGTCTCTTTACCTGAGAGTGAGTGCAACAGGCATCCCTTCCAGTTTCAACTGCCAAGTCAGTCACTCTATCGGAGGCATTTTGCAAAACAAGGATTTTTGTTTAAAATCAAGGCATGCGAAAAATTTTACCACAAGCATATAACTGATATTCTGAGGATAAAATTTTGAGCATAACGCAGAGTTTGGGGAAAAAGACTGTTTTGCCGGTAGGAGTGCCTGCTCAAGGCTACTCCTGCCCCGCAGGTGCACTGGCCTCTGCATCTGCGGTTTCACCCTTCTCCTTGATAAGACTTGCTGCCTGAAACTCACTTATCTTATCCACCTGCCAGGATTCGACTTTGAAAAACAAATCGCTGTCCGACATTTTCAAAACGTAGGCATCATCGTATTTTGCCAGTTTCATATCTTTTTCGGTGTCATCTGTAAAGATCAGGCGATAGCTGAGATCTGAGTCACCCGCAAAAATTGGAGAAACCTCATCCGCTGCATAAACATCACGTACCGTCAGACCGGTAAGAGCATCGAGCAGGGCTTCGATCTGTTCCGGATCAGCTTCTCCTGATAGCGGTGCGTTCAGCTTCCAGCCATCCTCTTGTTTGACCAACACAAAATTGCCATATTCCACCCGCTGCAATTTCTCCGGTTCCACCCTGGCCAGGCTTTTTTCCAGCCAATCAGAAGGTTGCGCGGAGAGTTCAAAATTACTCACAGGGATACTGAAGACACTGTCTTCTCCTGCTTTACGCACGTGGCTGTGGCGGAAGCCGGCCGAGGTACCAAGATAAAAATCAGCAACTGTTTTCTCGCCAGCATTGAGCAGAACATGACGTTCAAACTCATCTTTTGCCGTTTTGAACCGTTTGGCCGAACCCGCTGAGGTGGCCACGGCCAGCCCTGCCCTGGCAGATATGAGTTTATCAAAAAGCGAAGTCAGCAGATTTTCATCTGCCGGGGCATTGGAAGCCTCTTTCATGACCCAACGACCATCCGCCTTCACCAGGTTAAGCATATTATCTTCATTGTCGGTTATTTGCAGAGAAGTGATATCATCACTGCTGAACTCAAAAAATGACTGGTCAGCTGTTTCAGCCTCGAGCCCCGATTCACCGGAGAACATGATCACCGCAAGCCCTATCTGGATCAGCAGTAAAATGAAACCACCATAGATCATCTTCTTCATCATCATCCAATCCTCCCTTCAGCATGCTGCAGGAGTTCAAGTCGTTTTCTGGCTGTATTGGTGCGCCAAAAGCGATTGATTATCCAGACCACCACCAGACCGATGATTGCCAGAACATAATTAAAATATTCCCAGAAAAGCTGCATGTCCTTACTAAGCGGCACAAGCGGCCTGGAGAAGTGACTCCGGCCACGAATATCGAGAAGTCCCTGGTCTTCCAGCACCCAGTCGACCGTATTGGCAACCAACTGCAGTGGTTCCAGATATTCCGTCTGATTGACGCTGGTGCCGATACTCACGGCAATGTCAGTCAAGAAGTTGTTGGAACCAAACACCACGATTCTGGCCGAATCGGGCGATTTGTCAAGCTGACGGAGTATAACCTGCTGCGGTGCTGAATCGCTGCCTTCTGCACCGCTGGAAGCTTCATCATTTGCTTCATTTTCCTGGCCGGCCAGTGGTGAGGGTTTTCCGGTAAAATAGGAGCTGAAACTTCCCTCTATGGCTACTCCCAGCAGGTACTTTTGCTGTTCTTCACCCACGGGAAAGCCAAGATTACCGTGGCGCTGGAAGTCTGGTTGTAGGTCGGTGGAGTCGGAGAGCCAGCTCTGCGCTGAACTTTCTAGCAGAGGAATAACCACTCGCGCGCCGTTTTTCTCTGCTAGAAAGTTCAGCGCAGAGCTGGCTCTCCGACTCCACCGACCTACAACCAGACTTCCAGCGCCACGGTAATCTTGGCTTTCCCGTGGGTGAAGAACAGCAAA
>JASJDT010000006.1 GCA_030065655.1 Desulfocapsaceae bacterium
CCCCGTATTTCTTTACGCAGTCGTATGTTTTCCCTTAGCAGGGAATAATGTTGAGCGGCTTTGTTGATGTTGACAACAAGCTCATCGTTGGAAAAAGGTTTGGCAATGTAGCTGAAGGCACCGTTCTGCATGGCCTCCACGGCTTTGTCTACCTCGGCAAATGCGGTGATGATTATAACCGGAAGCTCACCATTTATTTTCTTGATCTCCTGGAGAAACTGCAATCCATCCATTACCGGCATTTGCATATCCGTTATGACCAGATCAAGATCGACTTCCTGGATTACGGTTAAGCCGTCATTGCCGCCGGCAGCTGTGTAAACTTCAAATCCCTCCTCACGTAACAGCTCGGAAAGCACAACGAGATAATTCGGTTCATCGTCGACAACAAGAATTGAATACATTGAGCTCATTGTTTTTACAGTTTGCTAGTAATAGAAAGTTGATAGTTAGCTATTCAGCCTATGGCGCATCTCCTCGAGGATCTCGGTTGGTACATAGACATTATTGCCGCCGGCCAAGTCAGTGTGCGGTCGAACATCTCCGTGGAAATCACTCCCTCCACTAATAACCATATCATATCTTTTAGCAATTTTTTTGAGATTTTTACGTGTCTTAGCAGAATAACCAGGATAGTAGACCTCCAGTCCATCAAGGCCGCAATCTACTAGCCTGCCAACTAACAACTGCAGTTCCTGGTATCCGGAAACAAGCTGAGCCGGGTGGGCAAGTATGGCAAGACCACCGCACATTTTGATAATATCTATAGCTTCTGTACCTTTATAGACAAATCTGGATACATATGCTCTGGCATCTTTTTTCAGATATCTCTCAAAAGCTTCATCCATTGATCTGACTACACCCTTTGCCATCAAAACCTGAGCAATGTGGGGCCGGCCCGTCTGGCCCGTTGAAGATATTTGAGCGACTTCGTCTTCATCTATTTTAATTCCGAGTTTTTGGAGCTTGCCAATTATCTTTTTGTTACGGATGTTCCGAGCATCCTGAAGAACAGCTATTTTTTCCCGGAAATCTCTGTCAGTATGATCGAAAAAATAACCGAGAAGATGAAGGTGGTTATCTCCGAATACCACACTCAACTCAATGCCGGCTACTGCCTCAACATCAGCTTCCTTTCCAGCAGCAATCAATTCAGCAACACCCTCAACACTATCATGATCGGTAACAGAGATAGCGGATAGACCTCGGGCTCGGGCAAGTTCAATGAGCTCGCCAGGTGTATGAGTGCCATCAGAAAAACATGAATGAAGATGGAGATCGATCGACATTTAGGAGAACTTCCTTTGTGAGTAAACAAGCAGCATAGTATTAACTTGAAATTGCATTTCCTTATTATTGATGAGCCAATCAGACGGAATTGGTCTAAGTAATAGGCTGTAATTATGAAACGCTCTCGATCGTTGAATGGCCACCTTCTCTCGAAGAAACATGTTAATATGATGCAATATAGGTTACCTCGCCCTGCAGAAAAACAAATCTTTACCTATACTTTAACAATCTCCATCCGATATAGTGGAATCGATATATTATATACGGAGCCACTATGCGAAATATCATTCTAATACTAAGCGTAAGTTTTTTTCTTAGTTCATGCGCGAGAATACCCGAACCAATAGGATATGAATATTCAACTCAAGAAAAAATGCAGGCCGCTCATCACTGGAACGTCCTCGCCAAAGATCTTGCCAATAGAATCAACAATGAGCTCATTCGCAGTGACTTTCTCAGTACTCCTATCTTTGTCAAGCCTACCTGTGGAGATGACCAGACACCCTGCGAACAAGGAACAACATCCGACTTTAACGAGGCATTTCGTGACCTGTTGATCACCGAACTCGTCAGTTTCGGAATTCCTACAAGTGCCGTTCCCAACCCTGAAGCAATCAATGTCGAATACAAGGTGCAGCTGGTGCACCATCGGACACATCGGTTGAGAACTGTTCGTCCCGGAGTTATTACCGCGCTCACCACGGCGATATCGGTATTTCGTAATGCAGCTCCCGAAGTTCTGGCAATAACATTGGCAGCAGGAGCAGATTATGCCAACACGGCCTATGCTCATAAGACCGATTTCGAAACCATTATCACCACCTCGATGGTTTTTAGAAAATCGTATTTCTTCAGATCATCGGATATCTACTACATTAACGGCGCTGATTATCATCACTATTACCGGCCCAGCAACAGCGCTAAAGAAATCCAATTATCCAGCACCAAATAAGTCTTTTCAATATTACACTAATCCTACATAAATTACCTTAAATGGAAACAATGCTAATAAATTTCAAAAATTTACAAGGCTGCAAACTTATCGCCCTGGCCAGTGTATTCTTATTTTTCACCCTGTCAGGATGCGCTACCTTCAACGGTACAAAGTTCGAAGGGATGCTCGGGACAAAGGAAAATCTCATTAATCTGGCCTATACTATTGCAGAAGATCTCGAAAGACAGGCATATCCACCTCTCACCCCAAGGAACCAGGACCTTCCTATACTGACAACAACGTTTGTCAATAATAATAACCTGGAGCAGACTTCCCACTTTAGCAGAATCCTCCAGGAACATCTCACCTCACGTTTTGTTCAGATGGGTTACACAGTCAGAGAAATTAAGCTTCAAAAAAATCTGCTCATTCAACCTGGTATTGGTGAAAAAATGCTTTCCCGCAGGATCACTGATATTAAATCGACCCAAAGTGCTCAGGCAATTACTGCTGGCACCTTTTCGTTGACCAGCAATGATATTTACATCTCCGCCCGTTTAATCAATCCAGAGAATGGTAATATCATATCATCGGCAGATTATTCGGTACCAATGAACAAGGAATTGATGGTCATGTTCGGCTTGCACAAGGAACCTAATGTCCCCACAGATCCGGTGAAAGAGCCGAAAACATCGTTCATAACCTGGCTATTTTATTAAATGGCCAATTACAGCACTGCTGGATTAAAATTACACGGACAAAAAAGTTTATCTAAGATCGTTGCCTTTATAGCTGTGTTCAACGATAGCTCAAGGCATCCCTGTCCTTGATGGTTATTTTCCTACCGTCAACTTCAATCAACCCTTCTTCCGTCATTTTTGCGAAAATACGAGAGAGTGTCTCTGGAATCGTTCCCAGCAGACTGGCAAGCTGGCCTTTTGAAATCTCAAGGTTAACCTGATCCCCACCTCCTTGTTCCTCAACAAGATAAAGTAGATAACCGGCCAGGCGCCCTGGTACTTCCTTGAGTGAAAGATTCTCAATTTGGGTGGTAAATCTTCGTAACATCATTGAGAGAAAAGCTAGCATATTCATGGCAATGGTTGGGTTTTGATGCAAAAGCTCGACAAAAGGCTGCCTCGGAAAGAATAGTAATTTGGATTTGACCAACGCTTCTGAGGATGCCGGAAAGGGTCGACCGTAAAAAACCGGCACTTCACCAAACATCTCACCAGGTCCGAAAATGTGGAGTATTTGCTCCTTTCCGTCAGGCGACATCTTATAGACTTTTATTTTGCCAGTGGCAATGACATAGAGACCATCACCATCATCTCCTTCAAAAAAAATATTTTCTCCTCTGCCAAAAGATTTTTCAAAACAAATTCTGGTGATATCCCGTAATTGTTCGTCGGTGAGACCGCTGAATAACACACATTCACGAATAGTATCAATTTTTTGCATATAACAAATCCTGTATTTGGTTGAGAGAAGTTACTTGTCCTGCATTTTTAACACTATTATCAATATTTCATCAGATGTTATAATGTGATATCATGATCCAGAAATTTTTCAATCATTATAATATGTACTCCTTTTCCAACCATGACCGGCTTGCGTAAAATCATACATATAGATATGGATGCTTTTTACGCCTCAGTTGAACAGATGGACAACCCCAAACTGAAGGGAAAACCGGTAATTGTTGGCGGAGATCCGCGTAAGCGTGGAGTAGTTGCTGCCTGTTCATACGAGGCCAGGCAGTTCGGCATTCACTCTGCCATGCCATGTGCTAAGGCAGCAAAGCGTTGCGCCCATGCCGTATTCACTCCTCCAAGGATGTGGCGCTATCAGGAAATTTCACGACTGGTGATGCAAATTTTCTTGAGCATAACGGATCTGGTTGAGCCCTTGTCTCTTGATGAAGCTTTTCTCGATGTGACCAATAACTCCCTGAACAATCCGTCAGCCACCCGTCTTGCTGAAATTATCCGTCAAAGAATACGTCATGAAACAGGACTCACAGCCTCCGCAGGGGTATCTTATAACAAGTTTCTTGCCAAGATAGCATCTGATCTTAACAAGCCAGACGGTCTCAGCGTCATCTTGCCAGAGGATGCTGTTAGCTTTCTTGATAACCTGCCGGTAGGAAAGTTTTTTGGCGTCGGCAAAGTCACTGAAAAGAAAATGGCTAGTTTGGGAATTAAGGTAGGCAGCGATCTACGCTGTTTCAGTAGAGAGGATCTTCTTCATCATTTCGGGAAAACAGGAGCATTTTATTACAACATTGTTCGGGGAATTGACGAAAGACCTGTCCAGGCAGAGCGAACAAGAAAATCCATCGGTAGTGAGACCACTTTGCAGGAGGATACTTTCGATATCGACGAAATTGATAAAATCCTTACCCGGCTTGCCGATAAAGTTGAGGAAGCGCTTCTTCGTAAGAAATGCGGCGGATCGACGGTCACTCTTAAGGTAAGGTATCATGATTTTGTGACAATCACTCGTTCAGCGACTCTACCAGTACCGCTTTTTAATGCAGACCTGATTCTTCAACAGATCAACAGGTTGAAACGATCAACCCAGATAGGGCGCAAAAAAGTAAGGCTTCTGGGAATTTCACTCTCAAAACTTACCGACAGTAAAGAAAAAAAACCTGTGCAACTCCCCTTACCATTTGATTAAAGTATAAAACTTGAAATATAAAGCTATTAACATTCTATATTTACATCACAATGCAGCTTTGTTTTGATCCTTGGATCATTGACAGTTCACTTACCGCCAATAGTATATGCTTTTCCTTGTATGATGATTACTATTGCCCCTGTTTATGAGTAGATCTATATAACACTTCTTACAGAGATCATTAACTATGAAAGATTTAGCAAGCACCATTCTTAACATCTTAAAATTTGCCGGCAAAACGATAACCGTTTTTCGCAATATTGTATTTAATATCCTTTTTCTTGGTCTTCTTCTTTTCATCATAATTGGTCTGGCCTCTCAAAGGAAAGTCTCAATTACCCCACAGAGCGCTTTGCTGCTCAACATGAAGGGTGATATTGTTGAAGAAAAGCAAATAATGGATCCGTTCAGTGACTATCTGAGCAGTTCAATCGGATTTAGCCGGCTTCCGGAAGAAACGCTGCTTCAGGATGTACTCGATGTTATTAACACCGCTGCAGAAGATAAGCGCATAAGTTCTATCGTCCTTGATATGAGCAAGATGGGCTATGCCTCATTCGGTCAAATGCGTGATATCGGAATGGCGCTTGAGAACTTCAAGTCGAAGGGCAAGGAAGTTATTGCAGCCGAAGATTTCTACAGCCAGAATCAATATTTTCTAGCAAGTTATGCCAACAGGATATTCCTCAACCCGGCAGGCCTGGTTGAACTCCACGGTCTTGGTGCCTACCGCCTGTATTTTCAGGATGCTCTAAAAAAACTGAAAATTAATTACCATGTATTCAGGGTAGGAAAGTATAAATCCGCTCTAGAGCCAATAACCAGAAACTCCATGTCCAGCGAGGCAAAGACGCAGAACTCACTATGGCTCAGTGCTCTCTGGCAGGAATTTGTTGATGATGTTACCAAACGTCGGAATATCTCACCTGAAACCGTGGAGCTATATACCAACTCTATCGCATCACTGCTAAAAAATACCAAGGGAGACACTGCGAAACTTGCCCTTGATATTGGTCTTGTTGATGAACTTAAAACACGTGGCGAGGTAGAATCTTATCTCTCCGAATTAACTGGTTACTCAAGCAAGGGTGAGTACAATTACATCAGTTTTAATCAGTATCTATCAAATATTCCACGTTCATATATTCAAGGTCAAAATGGCGACGAGGCAGTCGGCATCATTGTTGCCCAGGGAAATATCATACCTGGTGAGCAACCTCCAGGTACTATCGGCAGCGAAACCATGCTTAAGCTTCTTGGAAAGGCTGGTGATGATCAACGCATTAAAGCGGTGGTACTGCGCATTAATTCAGGTGGCGGCTCCGTATTTGCTTCCGAGGTCATCAGAAAAGAGATTCAGGAATTAAGAAAAAAAGGCAAACCCGTTGTTGTTTCCATGGGTACCCTGGCTGCATCAGGCGGATACTGGATAGCTGCCGAAACTGATGAAATCTGGGCGTATCCAACAACTCTTACCGGTTCAATAGGCATATTCGGGGCAATTCCAACCTTTGAGGATACCTTGGCAAATATGGGTATCTATAGTGATGGTACCGGCACCACCGAACTTGCTGACGGTCTCAACATTACTCGTCCTCTTTCAAAAGAAATAAAAGATGCCGTGCAACTTAGCATTGAACATGGCTATGAGAAATTTCTTGATATCGTTGCCGCTGGGCGAAACATTGACAATGACGCACTCGAAACTGTAGCTGATGGCCGGGTTTTTGACGGAGCAACTGCAAAAACGCTTGGTCTTGTTGACAGACTAGGTAATCTCGATCAAGCTATTCAGTCTGCTGCAGCTCTTGCTGATATGGAAAGCACCAATGCCCGCTACATCAGGAGTGGACAGAATTTTTCCGAGCTCTTGCGTGATTATTTCTACAGCAAAATTAACCCTTTCTTGTTAAGTGACAAAACCGAATATACTTCGCTCTCACGGCTCTTGTCCTGGTTGGAGTCTACATCCAAGCTGATGTTTTTTAACGATCCCAAGGGCATGTATGCGCACTGGATGATCCAATACCATTAATCCGCTTCGACCCTATGATGTGGCAGACTACTGAACTTGTTATGTAGGTATTTTGTTCAATGTATTGATGTACTAATTTCAACCACATAAAAGCCAGGATATTACAGCCAAATTCATGAGAAAAAATGCTTCCACCATAACTGTGTTACTCGCAGCAATGTTATTTGGCGGCATCGTTCTGGCAACTGGAATGGGATATCTGAAGATTTCTCCCCTTGAAGTAATACACGTCCTCTACAGCCATCTTTTTCTGGATTCGCCGCCTGATGGTATAAATGAGGTTTTTCCTTTTGTCATCCTTGATGTGAGATTACCCCGAATTCTCATTGCAGTTCTCGTTGGTGGCGGACTTGCCGTGGCGGGTTGTGTCTTCCAAGCAATACTTCTCAATCCACTGGCCGACCCCTATACCCTGGGAATTTCTTCTGGTGCAGCCTTCGGAGCAGCTGTTGCGCTTATTCTTGGAATCTTTGGAATAATTCTCCCGGCCTGGTTTTCGGTGCCGCTATTTGCCTTTCTCGGCGCCATTATTACCCTTTACGTGGTTTTTGCCATTGCCTCGGGTGATGCCAGTCTCTCTTCGAATACGCTTATCCTTTCAGGGGTAATTGTTTCGGCCATACTATCGGCTGGTATCGGCTTTATCAAATACCTCGCAGATGAAGAAGTTTCGGTCATTATCTTCTGGTTGATGGGCAGCCTCGTAGGTTCATCATGGACCGATATCATTCTTATCACTTTACTTTTTATACCAGCTCTCACGGTCATCATGTTTTTTGCCAGAGACCTCAATATTATGTCACTTGGATCTCAAACCTCGGATACCTTAGGTATCGATACACCTAGAGTAAGAAAGATCCTCCTAATGAGCGCCTCCCTGATCACCGCTGCATGTGTATCTGTTTCCGGTATAATAGGGTTCATCGGCTTGATTGTACCTCACCTTTTGCGCCTTTTGGTTGGTGTGGATAACCGGATATTGCTACCTGCCTGCTTCATCGCCGGAGCTATCCTCCTCCTCTTTGCAGACACAATTACCCGAGCATATCTTCCTGCTGAACTACCAATTGGTGTTCTCACTTCGCTCATTGGCGGTCCTTTTTTCTGTTATATCTTTCGCAAAAAACAGCTTGGAGCTAGGTGAGAAATGACAAGTGATATCGTTTTTCATGTTGAGAATTGCACTTTTTGCTACAGCAATACCGATGTGCTCAACACCATCTCCTTTCACCTTTTCCCAGGCAAGTTTTACGGTCTGATAGGTCCTAACGGTAGTGGTAAGAGCACCCTTATCAATTTACTCATGGGCACACTGCAACCGGCTGAGGGGAAGGTTTATTTCCGGGGTAAACTGCTTAATACATTCAGCCGACGCAATCTTGCTCAACATCTTGCCCTCGTACCACAAGATATCGTTATCGGTTTTGATTTTAGTGTATACGACATTGTTCTCATGGGTAGACACCCCCACGTTCCCAGGTTTTGCCATCCTTCCAAAGAGGATCTTGCAATAGTTGACAGGACGCTCAAATTACTCGACATTGAATACTTGAAAGAACGAACAGTTACCCACCTATCCGGTGGAGAGAGGCAACGTGTTATCGTCGCCCGGGCACTTGCACAGAATACATCAGTGCTCATGCTTGACGAAGCCACCTCGAACCTAGACATTGAGCATACAATCGAGATTCTCAGAGTGCTGCGAAGTAGGATTAAAACGTCTGGAAACACTGTTATCGCCGCAATTCACGATTTGAATTTAGCTGCGGCTTTTTGTGATGAGCTACTGGTTCTTCATGATAAAAGGCTCTATACCATCGGTCCTGTTCAAAGGGTGCTTACTGATACTATGCTCAAAGAGGTGTTCTCCGTTAACGCAAAAGTCTACCAGAGCAAGCAACATCCGCGTATAGAGTACGATTTAGTCTGTTGATACTGTTTATTTGAGCTCATCTTTTGCAATCCCAATTGACAATTCAGCTAAAAACCGGAGTGAAACTCATAATTTTGTTAGAATTATCCTTTAAAAAGATCTCCTAAAGGCAATTATTTTCAACTCCACATTAAGGTTAGTGAATTTGTAATATCTATTTGTTATTAAATATAAAATTAATCTTAAATAGGTAATAATACCTATATTGACTATCGTATTCCTACCTATTTACATCAATCGCAATCGTTGATAAAAAAAATAGAGATCTATTCAAAACAATATAATTCAAAATATGTTTCATAACCAAAAGGTTATAGATGAGCAAGAAATTATCAAAGCGTCAATCGAAGACAAAGTTGCAGCAATCCAACTCGGCTTCAGTTGAGCAGAATATTAGGTTCATTGTTCCCATGCCTGGTAAGCTTTCCTGGTACTCTTCAAAAAGAGAGCTTGTCTACAGAAAAGTTCACTCTTTTAGAAACTTGACTGGTGACACTCCTATTGAAGATTTTCAAATACAATTTCTTATGCAAAGGGAGTATCCGATAGATTAGTATTTCCCAGTTACCTATCATATCAATTTGTCTCCTCAAGATACCTATTTCCACTGACTTTAAGATAATAATTTACCCCCCTAGCTGTTTGTGGAGTATGGTATCAAATAACACGCATATTAGCAGGCTGAAAAGGTAAGCAGGCATGAGTGCATATCTTTTAAACGAAGCAAGCGGTTCCGGCAGAAAGCCCGAACCGCTTGTAATATCTGGAGCCACTTGGCGGGATCGAACCGCCGACCTACGCTTTACGAGAGCGCCGCTCTACCATCTGAGCTAAAGTGGCTGGTCAACTTTATTGGTGAAGATAACGTTTCCAGCTTGTTCCTTCAACGACAGAACTGTATATCAATTTATCAACAAAAAAACAATATCAATCAAAAGACGCCAGCTTTTCTACATACCTTCGCTATTTTACTGCTTTAACCTTGCTAATCAAAAAAAAGCTATATCTGGAGGAGGAGATTATGGTATAGAGACCAAAGCGATATAAGAATTACCAATTAATTTAAGTTATACGTATTACCTATGACCTTTTCCAAGCAAAAAAGAATCTTCAGAACTCCACTCATTTTCATTTTTCTCCTGCTCCTCTTCGGTTGCCATAAAGTATCGGGTAATGTTCCTCCTCCTTCGCAAGGGCCGGTATCAGATAAACCGACACAACGTCCCTATGTTATCAATAATGTGAGATATTACCCTATTCCTTCTTCAGAGGGATTTGTCGAAACCGGTATAGCCTCATGGTATGGTCGCTATTTTCATGGACGCAAGACTTCAAATGGTGAACGGTACAACATGTATGCTGATACAGCAGCACACAAAATTTTACCGATGAATACCATGGTCCTGGTAAAGAATCTGGAAAATGGACGGGAGATGGTGGTACGCATCAATGACCGGGGACCATTTGTACGCGGAAGAATAATCGATTTAAGCTATGGTTCGGCCAAAAACCTGGGAATCATAAAAAAGGGTACGGCCAAAGTTCGGATTTATGCTCTGGCTCCAAAGACTGATGGCCGGTTTGCCTCAACACCTGACTTCACCACTGGCGAATTTTATGTACAGATAGGTTCTTTTCTGGAAAAAAACAATGCTGAACGTTTGCGTGACAGATTCAAGTTTGCCGGTCATAACGCTATAATTAGTGAATTTCCACTTCGCCAGCACACCTATTATCGAGTTCAGATTTACACCGGAACCAAACTAGAAATTGCAAGAAAGGCTGAGGCTGCTCTGCTTCGCAAAGGCTACGATGGAGCCTTTATCGTGGCCCGGTAACCTTATCATCGAAGGCCCGTACCTGAAAGATAAATCTTTCCAGTTCCTCGTGATTTTTGACACCTGGGCTCAGCTCAATACCGGAGTTAACGTCAACTCCATAAGGTCTGGCTATATCAAGAGCATTGTTGATATTTTCAGGAGATAGCCCTCCAGCGAGCACAAATGGCTTCTGGATATTGAGCCTGGCCAGTATCTGCCAATCAAAACTCACCCCGGTTCCACCCTCTTGATCTTTTACGTAGCTATCCAAAACGAAACCCTTTACTCGTTCATTGAACGGGGAAAGGTCTGTTTCCTGGGTATGCTCTCCGACACGAAAAGCTTTCATAACTGTACAAGACGGCAGTGCTCGAACTACTTTCTTACAAAAATCAGGATCTTCATCGCCGTGCAGCTGAATTGCGCTGAGGCCTAAATAATCGACTGTCTCTTCAATTTCAATAACACCTTCATTAACAAATACACCAACCGTAGTTATAAAAGGCGGCAGTTCGGCGGTGATCTCTCGAGCTTTCTCCGGCTCGATATACCTGGCACTTGATGGAACAAAAATAAAACCTAGCGCATCAACTCCTAAATCTATTGCCTTTTGAGCATCATCCAACCTGGTCGTGCCGCACATCTTTATCCGAGTTCTTTGAAACATAGGAATAATTTTTCAGTGATGTAAACGTAATTGAGCAAATACACCCGCATCTGATCCTGCTCTCATTAGGGTCTCCCCTATCAGAGCTGCAGTGACACCATGTTCATTCAGTTTCTTGATGTCTTCACCATTTTTTATCCCTGATTCACTGACAACCGGGATCGTATTGGGAATATTATTCTTCAGACGAAAAGTGGTGCCGATGTCCATGGAAAAATCCTTGAGATTGCGATTATTGATACCTATTAAATTACAATCTGCCCGTAGAGCTTTTTCGAGTTCCTGCTCATCGTGAACTTCAACGAGAACATCCATCTGCAACTCCCTGGCATATTTATAATAATCACCCAGCTGAACCTCGTCCAGTATTCCCGTAATCAGGAGAACCGCATCAGCACCGTGAATCGCAGCTTCTTGGATCTGTAACTCGTCAATGATAAAATCTTTTCTGAGCACAGGTAGGGAGACAATCTCTCTGGCTTTGAGTAAATTGAGCATACTTCCCTGAAAAAAATCTACATCCGTTAATACCGAAACTGCCTGAGCACCGTTTTTTTCATAGTGCCTGGTAATTTTTTTAATATCAAAATCAGCGGCTAGCACGCCTTTAGAGGGCGATGCCTTTTTCGCCTCGGCAATAATGGCAACACCTTCAAAATCAAGGAGAGCCTTGCGAAATCCTCGCGGTGGAGCAATCTCCCGTTCTGCAAATTCATCAGGCAATTGCATGCCATTTTTCCGCAAGAGAGCAACTTCATCTCTTTTTCTGGCAACTATTGTATCTAATATCATGATCTTTGCTTATGCCAGGCACCTTTACACTTCTCTAGCCTGGCTGGTAAATTGAGGTGGTAGATCATCCGATTATCGGCCTGCCTGCAGGTGTTTGGAAAACGCAGCCAAAGCATCAAGCTTGGCTCTGGCCTTACCTGAATCAATTATTTCCCCTGCCAAGGCAATCCCTGCCGTAAGGTCTATTACTGCTCCAGCAGCCATGAGGGCGGCACCACTGTTGAGGACCACCATATCTCTTTTTGGGCCTTGCTCTCCATCAAGAATTGCCTGCATCTGCACTGCTGCCTCTTCGGCGGTGGCCCCTCCACGTAATTGCTCCAATGTTGAGGTCGGCAGATTCAGATCTGCAGGGTTGATCGTATAACTTGTTACTTCTTCATCTTTAAGTTCGGACACTCTGGTAATTCCTGTGGTGGTCAACTCATCGAGGTTACCTTCGCCGTGAACCACCAATGCTCTTCTTGCACCAAGCTTTCCAAGCACCCTTGCCAATGGTTCTGTGAGTTCCTCAGCGAATACTCCCAGTACCTGGACATTCGCCCCGGCAGGGTTAGTCAAAGGCCCCAATATATTGAAAATGGTACGCACACCGATTTCTTTCCGAGGTCCAATCGCATGCTTCATGGCACCATGGAGAGCAGGAGCAAAAAGAAAACCAATGCCAACCTCATTGATGCACCGACCAACATCTTCGGCCGACAAGTCCAGCACTACACCGGCTGCTTCCAGTACATCGGCACTGCCACAGTTACTTGAAATAGATCTATTTCCGTGTTTAGCAACAGTCAACCCATGACCGGCAACAACAAAGGCCGAGGTCGTAGATACATTAAAGGTGCCTGAACCGTCACCACCTGTTCCGCAGGTATCAATAACAATACCGCCCGACTCGGTGTCCACTCCAGTGACCACTCGAGTAGCTTTTTTCCGCATAACTTTGGCGGCACCGGTAATTTCCTCGACGGTTTCTCCTTTAATCCGCAGAGCAGTAATAAAGGAAGCAATCTGAGCTGAAGTTGCCTCTCCGCTCATGACTTCATCCATCACAGCAACCATATCATCTTCACTGAGATTGCCACCTTCTATGACCTGCTTTATCGCTTCTCTAATATCCATCCCACCCCCAAATTTGCGCTATAGTCGATTATTAGGATCACCCCAACGATTCCTGCCAGGCACGCAGCATCTTCGGATAGTCCGGAGAGGTAAAATTTTCAAGAAGTTTTACTCCTGCGGCTGTCATAATCGACTCAGGGTGAAACTGAACTCCTTCAACCTGCAAACTCTTGTGGCGAAGCCCCATAAGCTCACCCTGTTCGGTTCGTGCTGTTACCGCCAGACACGACGGCAGCGCCGACTCTTCGGCCACTAGGGAATGATAACGCATCCCTTCAAATGGATTGGCCAATCCCTGAAACACTGCTTGATCATCGTGATGAATAGGACTCGTTTTGCCATGCATAATCCGGCCGGCTCGAATGGTCTTTCCGCCAAAAGCTTCGCCTATTGCCTGGTGTCCTAGACAAATTCCAAGAACCGGAATTTTCTTGGAAAAGTAGCGGATCGCTTCGGTGGAAATACCAGCGTCCGCTGGTGTCCCAGGACCTGGTGAGATTAATAGGCGTTCAGGCGACAGCGCATCTATTTCTTTAATACTTATCTTATTATTCCTGAAAACCTGAATGTCTGCAGTATTTCCTGCCCTTTTGAAGCTACCAGCAATGGTTTGCACAATATTGTAGGTAAATGAATCGTAGTTATCTATAATTACAAGCATCTTCCTAAAACCCCTTGTCAGCTAACTCTACTGCCCGACGTAAACCCATCGATTTGTTAACGGTTTCTTCAAACTCGCGGACTGGATCAGAATCCGCAACAATGCCTGCACCAGCCTGAATATACAAATCGTCGCCCTCCATGATGACGGTTCGTATGGTAATACAAAAATCCATGTTGCCAGAGAAACCGAAGTAGCCGACCGACCCGGCATATGGTCCACGCTTTGCAACTTCCAACTCATCAATTATCTCCATGGCCCGGATCTTCGGGGCACCACTCACTGTGCCAGCGGGAAAGCAGGCTGCCATAACGTCGAATTGATCTTTGCCAGGAGCAATTTTACCATGAACGCCTGAGACGATATGCATTACGTGACTATAACGTTCAATAACAGCCAGATCGCGTACTTCAACACTACCACCTTCAGCTATCCGGCCAACATCATTGCGACCAAGATCAACCAGCATGAGGTGTTCGGCACGCTCCTTAGGATCAGCGAGTAATTCATTTTCAAGGGCTTGATCCTCTAAGGAATCCTTGCCTCGCTTTCGCGTTCCGGCAATGGGCCGCAGTTCAATCGAGTCTCCTTCCTTTCGCACCAGAATTTCCGGTGATGAACCTATCTGAATGAGCTTGTCGAGTTTCAAAAAAAAGAGATAGGGGCTGGGGTTGATATGACGGAGGGCGCGATATATCTGCAGCGGTGGAATTTTGGTTTTGGTATGAAACCGTTGTGATAGCACTACCTGAAATATATCGCCGGCCAGAATATATTCCCTGGCGTCTTCGACCATGCGATGAAACATTTCAGGCTGCATGTTGGATTCAAATACCGGTTTTTCATCTCGACCGCTTTCCTCACTTCTATAGAGGCTGGGCGGTACTGGACCGCGAATTTGCTTGATTACCTCTTCTATTTTCCGTGCAGCATCATCATGTAGGGTATTGGACTTCTCTTGTCCGCTGGTAAGCATCCAGCAGACAACGGTGACCGTTTGTCTGAAACTGTCATGTACCAAAACAACCTTGGGGATGATGAACGAAGAATCGGGAAAATCGAGATCTTCATGCCGATCCGGCAACTCCTCCATGAAACGAACCATGTCATAGCCTAAAAAACCTACTGCACCGCCACAGAAACGCGGGAGACTCTCATCTTCGAAGGCATCAAGATCAGCAATCAATTTTTTTAAGACTTCCAGCGGGTTGACATCAATATGTTTTTTTTGCCGTTGCTCGGCACACATCTCGATGGAGACAGTTCTGTTATAGGAGGTAAATTTGAGCAGCGGCTCAAAACCGATAAAAGAATATCTACCCCATTTTTCACCACCCTCCATGGATTCGAAAAGAAAGATATTCTCATGATCATGAGCAAACTTGGCAAACAGGGTCAGAGGAGTATCTAAGTCAGCAACGATTTCTCGACACAAAGGAACTATATCGTTTTCTTCGCAAGCAGCGCTGAATTTTGTCAAAGAAGGAAAATATGGGTCTGAAGACATTTGGTTTCACACAATCGATATATATAAAAGAGGTAATACCCAGGCAAGATACCATATTATTTGGAAAATACCACGAATCTTCCAAAGAGGTTCTAGGCTATAGCCCAACTGAGAAGCAAACAGGAGCGACTTTCACCGAAGAATTTGCCAGAAGCATATGCAACAGTTTTGAGCAAAATAATGCTGCCAATATACTTTCCGGAAAAATTCCGTTTTATATAAAAAAAGGGTCAGAAAACAGCTGTTTTCTGACCCTAAGATAGTTAAGCAAGGTGGCAGTTGTGGTCTCAGTATCTCTTTTCACGCACCAGCTTCCATCTTATTGACCCGCTTGGTAAGTCGTGAAATTTTGCGGGAACTGGTTCGTTTATGAATGGTACCCTTTGAAGCGGTTTTGGCAATTACGGGAATAGCCTCTTGCAAGGCAACCTTCGCCTCTTCTGCAGAACCTTTGGCAATTGCGTCATTAACCTTGCGGACAGCGCTTTTGACTCGTGTTTTATTTATCCGGTTACGCATACGGCGAACCTTGGATTGTCGGTTCCTCTTTTCTGCAGATTTGTGATTAGCCACGAATTATTTCCTCCTCTGATTATCTCTCATTATCTGTATTCGGTGCTTCCGAAAATGTGTTCTCTAAACACCCTATTTTATAATTAGGCGTGGTGTTTTCTCTCTGTCGATTATGACTACGAAAAAGAGGTAAATCATTAATACACTCTTGTGTTAAAGTCAACGATAATCATTTGGGCTCCAACTTTTTTATTTTAATGAAGTAAATTGACACTCACAATCATTGTAGGCTAAGCTATATTGGCAAAGGAATGATACACTTTGACAAGAGACATGAGCAACCAGCACTTATAAATTCTCATCATTGCTTAAGGGCAAGTTCTTTTATATTATTGTAAATATAAAATATAACTGATTAACCGTAACAAACCACTCTAGAAAATGGGTTTTCCAGAAGCAACCTTCAGAATTGTCGAAAACAAAAAATGTCCACTATATGACTTTGGCGATACCTTTCGGGTCATGGGAATTTCAATTCCAATGTCGGGAGCTGAAGAAAATTCATCGATTACTTCCTCCATTGTTCATACGCCCCTTAACAAAAAGAAATGTAAAATCCTTAATAGTGATTTAACCCGATTGATCATTCAGTATGAACGAGGTGATAAAATACCGGTATGCGTGATTAACTGCAGCGGTTGTACAGGTTCTATACGATTGGAGCACACCATAAGTGGAGTTCCAGAACATGAAGAAAGTGAAGCCCTTCTCTCGGATGAACTTTCTTCGCTGATGCATTTGATTAGCGGTTTTGCCTTTTTTAAGAGCATCGATAAGAAGAATCTTGATAAGGTCGTCCAATTTTTCAAGATGAAAACTTTTGAGCCCGGCGATGTAATAATTCGTAAGGGAGATATAGGTGGGAACTTTTTTATTATTGCCTCTGGTTCTGTCAATGTTCTCAATGAAGCTGGTATCGCCATATCCACGCTCTCCAAAGGTGATGTCTTTGGAGAAATGAGTCTTATCTGCAACGAGAAAGTCAGCGCCACCATCAAGGTCAAGGAAACAGCCAAAATACTTTATATAGATCGCAACAATTTTACCGAAATCATCGAAAGATATCCAACGGTACAACTCTATTTTTCCAGAATGATGGCAGACCGGCTCACCAAATCGAATACCATACGCTCAACAGATTTATCCTCAGGAATGATCGGTAAACTTTCTGAGATTCCAGCTGAAGCACTCTTTCAGACGCTGAACATGAATAGCAAAACAGGAACATTAACGATAAACGAGCTTCCCAAGGGCACAGCCCGCTTTTCATTCCGGCAGGGTTCACTCATCAAAGCGATGTATGATGATCTGAGTGATGAAGCAGCTTTTTATGAAGTATTACGTGAGAAAAGCGGCAGGTTTCGCTTTACCCCGGGAATCCCGCCGGAAGATTTTGAAAAACCTGAAATCGGTTATTTCATGAAACTGCTGATGGAAGGTATGCGCCGAGTGGATGAAGGCAAACCCCACCTTGATAATTGATGACAGATGCGACCCAAAAATTACTATTCCAGTCTGCCCAGATAGTTGAATGTCGGTAATTTTCTGTATTTTCCGGTACCATTTATCCTCTCTGCCAGAATTTCCATCTCCTTTCCTGCAGTATTCATTAAGGTTGTGTCTACAACCATATAATCAAATCCTATTGCTTGTAATTCCCCCTTGTAGGGTAGCAGCGAAAATGGCTGTTCTGGAACAGTTACCAGCAAACCGTCTCTTTTTTTTACCAGGAATCGTTCGTTTTTCGGACTCACCAGGGTCTTATTCAACTGCATGTGCTTGCCCAGAAGTCTCGAGGTAAAAAGTGGTGGTGTTCCATAAACGGTCAACCCTACCTTGAATCCGCGGTAATTGACACGGTGTTTGCTTTGCTGGCCTGCTGATTTATGACCGAAAACAGCACCGGCCATACTGTCACGATCCAGTTCTATGCCAATCTGAGACCCGATAAAGCCTCTTTCCGATAGAAGGTGCAAGGTCTGACCGTTGCCTGCATTAAGTGTATAATCGCCATAGAGATAGAGACTGCGTTTTGAAAAAAGCTCCTGTTGTCCAAGGTGTCCAAGTTGAAAGCTTCTAAACCC
Source organism: Desulfocapsaceae bacterium (assembly GCA_030065655.1). GTDB lineage: Bacteria > Desulfobacterota > Desulfobulbia > Desulfobulbales > Desulfocapsaceae > Desulfopila_A. The sequence continues at coordinate 18,098 of JASJDT010000006.1, forward strand.
GGAGCGCACCAGTAGATCAATGTGTTTTGCGTATCCGGACAAGTCCTTTTCGAGGATAATTGGTGGTAAGGCCCAAACCACATCTCGGCTTCTTTTACCGAGGTATTTTTTAATGGTGGCTGACTGACTGAACATCTTTTTATGCAGGACCAGCAACAGCTTATCAGGGCTAAAGGGCAGACGACTGGTGACCAGCTTCACGGAGTCGGTTTTTAGCCATAATTCAAGGCCACTCTTTCTTGCCAAAGATTTTTTTTGTTGTCGACCTTTGTTTCTACGAGATCCTGAAACATCTAACTTTATATTTTCTGCCCTACACACTCTTTGCTGGAGTTGATGTATGCGGGAGTTGAGCTTGTTTTCCAAGATCGCCATTGTTTTTCGCGCCTGTCTCATTCTAGGCGCCAGAATCTTTTTCCCCTCAGGGTTCTCAGCTACGTCGAGCTTGAACAGGTCCACCGGACCACCAGACCCTTCTTTATCGGCAGGTGGGAGTTTCAGGGTGATGGTGTTACCGGCGGAACCAACTTCCACGTCTTCACCGTCACTCAAAAGCCGGTGCAAGGTAAAAGCCTGTCTCTGACCGCTGTTTCGATAATGAAGACGCAGTCTATCGCCCACTGCAAGTTCTGCCTTGAGAGTCAGGGTCGCAAATCTGTCATCTTCACGAACATCAGTAGGGCTAAAATTACCAAGATGGATGCCCATGTTACCGGAGCGGTGCGGGGTTATAGCCTCAAGGGGTTGAGGGGAGAAAAAATATCCCGGTGATGTTTTTCTCGACATCGCCGCTTCAGCAAGTTTTGCAGCCTCATGTAAAGCCAGTTGTTGGCCGCCTTCATCAGCGTCAATTACTATTCGGTAGGCTTCGACAATCCTGCTGACATAATTTGCAGACCGCAATCGCCCCTCTATCTTTACCGAGGCGATACCCGCTTCTTTCATTTTTGCAACAGCCTCAAACCCAGCCAGATCATTCATCGAAAAAACGTAACTGCCGCCTTTGGTTTTCTGATCACCTCTGCGGCCTTTTTTCTTCCTCCCCTGTCCTTGCCAACCATATTCCCGTCGACACGGCTGCACACAACGGCCCCTCATGCCGCTTTTGCCACCCAGGAAAGAGGAAAATAAGCAGTACCCGGAAAATGAATAACACATCGCTCCATGCACAAAAATTTCCAGTTCAGCAGAAACATTTCGCTTTATACTCAGGATTTCATTTAAGGTAAGCTCTCGAGCCAGGACAACTCGTTGACATCCGAGCACCGCCAAAGAATTCACCCCACTGCTTGTGCAAACACCCATGAGTGTTGAGGCGTGCAGTTTAAGATAGGGAAAATAAAGATTAAGCAGGCGCAGCAGGCCTAGGTCCTGAACGATTATGCCATCGGGTTTCAAGGCATCCAGGAGAGATATTGTTTTTATGAGTCCGCTAAGATCACGCTCGAGAATGAGACTGTTGGCAGCTAGATAAACTTTCTTTTCATGCTCGTGTGCATACTCTATCATAGCCGCTATCTCGATAAAAGTGAGATCACGGCTGAGGTTTCTCGCATTTACACCTGGAGCTCCGAGATACACCGCGTCGGCACCTGCCTGCAGAGCTGCATAAAAATTGTCAACATTCCCTGCAGGGGCAAGCAACTCCATATCAACTCTCTATGACAACCTCATCGACTGCCGCCTGCTCGTTCATTAACACCCTGATCCGTTCATTGGCCCTAACACTCGTTACCAGACCTGTATAATCGGGTTGAATAGGTAATTCCCGGCCACCACGATCGACAAGGCAACCAAGTTGTATGGAATCGGGTCGGCCGTAATCCATAATGGCATCGAGAGCTGCTCTAATTGTTCGTCCTGTATAGATGACGTCATCGATGAGAATGAGGCTTTTACCCTCAACACCAAAAGCAATGTCCGTCGTACGTACCACCGGACTCTGGGTAATAAGACTCCAATCATCCCGATAGAGGGTAATATCGAGGCTGCCGGAATCGACACCAATGGAACTATTTTTTTGGATGATTTCAACGATGCGATCGGCCAGAAAGACGCCGCAGGTATGTATTCCAACCACGGCTATGCTGTCAGCATTGTGGTTGTTTTCTAGTATTTGCAGGGCTATACGCTGGAGTGCCAGACCAATGTCCTCTGCATTCATGATAACCTGTCTGTTTGCACTCACACCGCCACCCGTTGCCAGAAGTAATCTATACCTTTTTCCGCGACAAGATTTATTGCTTCAGGAAACGCATCACACTCAGCGTCAAACACCTTCGCGGCAATATCATCCGGCGAGTCCTCATAGTCAAGTGATACGCACTTCTGCAGGATAATGGGACCGTCATCATAAATTTCATTGGCAAAATGAACGGTACAACCGCTCACTGTACAGCCCTTCGCTTTAACAGCCTTATGAACCCGGGAACCATAAAAACCATCGCCGCAAAAAGATGGGATAAGGGCCGGATGGATGTTGATAACAGCCTTTTCCAGATGTTTGGGTGGCGAATACAGCTTCAGATAGCCAGCAAGACAAATAATATCTAACTGATAGTCGGCCAGGATTGCATTCGTCTGGTCATTGCCAACAGCGTGAAAAGCGGGATACCCATATCTTTTCGCCTTCTCCAGACCGAGAGCGTCGGCCACATTGGCAATCACCACCTGGATTTGGGCTTTTAGATTACCTTTTTGAATTTTCTCGTGAAAATTATCAAGTGTTCTGCCGCTCCCCGATAAAAGAACTGCCATTTTCAACATGATTTATTCTCCTTGGAAGTATTCATTACTATCGACATCAACGTTATCCAGCCACTCTGAAATGGTTGTATCGTACCGAGATGTCAAGGCAAAGACCTTGGTTGCCAAATAAAACCTAGTCTTCAACGTGGTATTCCCACTGGTTCTAATCTCACCAAGGACCAGTTCATAATCGTTAGGATCGACAATAACGGTTACATCTCGAAAATTTTTGGCGGAGGCACGCAGCAACGTCGGTCCTCCGATATCAATGTTTTCGATGGCATCGGCCAGGGTACAGTTCGGGTCTGCCACTGTTTTTTCAAAGGCATAGAGATTAACCGCCACCAGATCAATATTCTCAATGCCATATTCCCGGCACTGGTTGCGATGCATTTCATTGTCGCGTTGATTAAGTATTCCCCCATGTACTTTTGGATGCAACGTCTTTACCCGGCCATCGAGCATCTCTGGAAATTGGGTGAACTCGGCGACATCTTTGACCTCCACTCCTGCATCGCGAATTTTTTTGGCAGTACCTCCCGTAGAGAGTATCTCAATGCCTAGATTTTTAAGATCTTTGCAGAACTCTTCAATTCCTGACTTATCGGTCAAACTGATTAGAGCCCGCTCTATCTTTTTCATGCTATTCTCCTATCGTTTTCGAGTAAATTCGCGAATTTTTCTTCTATCCCTCTTGTCCGGCCTTTTGGCAGGTGCTGGTTGGCCGGCTCGGATGAGCTTGCGCTGTTCTGCCTGTTCACTTCGTTTGGCAATGCTTTCCGAAGACTCTTCGTAGAGTTGCCTGGCTTCAACTGCTGGTCGGCGTTTATCATTGAGAGCAAGTACGATTATTTCGAATTCCATCCCACTTTTATTTATCAGCAGGGTATCACCAATATTCACTGCTCTCGAGGCTTTAATTCGAGACCCATTGAGATGGACCCTGCCACCATTCACCGCCTGGGAAGCAAGAGAACGTGTCTTAAAAAACCGAGCCGCCCACAGCCACTTGTCAAGACGAATTTTTTCATTGGATTCGGTCATTTTTAAATACCGCCTGTAATACACTCGGATACCACTAACCACTCGTTTTGGAGGACTAATGGCTACATCATAATCGCTTGAAAAATTTTTTCTATGATAAACAACCGAAGGAGAATATTGTTGAATCTCTTTAAAAAGAATAGTACAGAAATGAAACGGCAGACTATCTGCAATATATAAGAAAATAATGCGTCCGTGGCTCAGTACCATATCATCTGATGGCACTGAGGTCCCGCCCCACTAGCAGTTACCGAGATATACGATGTCAGCACAAATTCAGGTTGTCGGTATCAAGGACATCCAACTTCCCATAAAGGTTCGAGAAAAAAGCGGTGGTCTGCAAAATACCGTCGCCACCATGGCTCTTAGAGTAAATGCGCCCGGTAAATACCGAGATAGCTGTCTTTCCGTCTTTACCAGCGTTCTCAACAAATATTTGAGAAATATTACCTATACCAATTTTTCCAAAATCCTCGAAGATGTGAAGTCAGCTCTGAATGCCAAAAGTGCGGAGCTGGAGATGAACTTCCCCTATTTCATCGAAAAAAAAGCACCGGTAACTGAAACCAAAGGTTTAATGGAATACGGTTGTGCATTTACCGGCACTTCCGGCGAAAAACAGGACTTCCTGCTCTCCGTCTGTGCGCCGGTAACTACTCTCTGTCCCTGCTCCAAGGAGATTAGCGAGGCCGGGGCGCATAATCAGCGAGCCGAGGTGTGTCTTAACGTTAAATTCTCAAAGTTTATCTGGGTTGAGGATCTCGTCGACCTCATTGAACGTTCGGCATCCTGTGAACTTTATTCCGTACTCAAAAGGCCCGATGAAAAATATGTGACCGAGCAAGCCTACAAAAATCCGATGTTTGTCGAAGACGTCGTCCGCAAAGTTGCTGTTTCTGCCTATGAGCACCCTGATATTACCTGGTTTTCGGCGGGTGTGGAAAGCTTTGAGTCAATTCATAAGCACAGCGCCTACGCCTATGTTGACAGTAATGAGATGCGCTGACCGCAGGCGAATAAAAGCGATTTACCTACCCCAAATCGCCTGAGAACTCTCACCTGCTACAACAGTATTTTTTTCTCCAGGGTTGGCCAAGTTGTTGCTCAACAATTTATCCAAGAAAATCAGCCCATCACTTCATACCACTACTTTCCGACCCGTTGTCGACTGTCGAGTTCCGCCTTAATCATACGAAACAATTCACGATAATGAGTTTTATTGCGGGTGCGAACGTATTCGTAGGCACATCTTCTCAGATCCTTTTCATCAATGCCTGGCAGCTCCTCGATTATATCCGGAATCAACCCGCTCGGATAAGCTGGCTCAAAGCTGATCTGCTGCCGACGACATTCTTCCGCCTCCTCCAGAGCTTCATTGATGATGACATCACGCCACCTTTCAGCCTGATGGAAGCGCTGATTCTTCTGGAGATCGCTGTCTTTCCTGTTTTTTAAAAAGATATAAATTTCATCAAGGGAAACTTGTCTTAATACCTTGGCCAGGTATTTTATCTGGCGTTTCCTGGCTCCGGTTTTTAAACCACGGCACTTTTTTATTTCTTCTTTAATTTCTGAATCAGCCGGCAACTTCCTTAAATCGGCATCGCTCAAGTCGGCCAGTTCACTGGCAAGCTGCTCAACCTGCTTATATAGTCTTTTCTGTTCCGAACGACTGATTTTTTCAACCATTTTTTTAACCTTTGGTATCTCCATCAATCCGGTTCACCAATGATGGTTCATAATCAGCGGGAGGCTCAAAACCAAGAAGCGTAATTAGGGTTGCAGCGATATTTGCTAAACCACCATTTTCTATGTCGGCAAGGACAAACCTATTCTCACCGCCAAAATCCTTGATGACAAATGGTACTGGATTTTTAGTATGGGCTACCATGGGAGTTCGCTTGCCTTCCTTCTCCGTCCACATGCAATCGGCATTACCATGATCGGCAGTAACCACCAGAATACCACCGGTTTTTTGAACCTCTTTAATCAATCGGCCTAAACACATGTCGACGGTCTCGACAGCGATCCTAACTGCGGCCTCTACACCCGTGTGACCTACCATGTCTCCATTGGGATAATTTATCCTGTGAAACCCATATTTATTACTTCTCAAAGCATAAATAAGAGAATCGGTAAGTTCATCGGCTTTCATCCAGGGACGTTTATCAAACTCCACCTTGTCAGAAGGAATCTCTTCATATTTTTCCAGGGACTCATCAATATACCCCGATTTATTGCCATTCCAGAAATAGGTCACATGTCCATATTTCTGGGTCTCAGAAGCAGCATAGGAAGGAATTCCGGTGGCACAGAGATACTCACCAATCGTTCGGTTGATTGCTGGCGGCTCGACAAGAAAATTCTTGGGGATCAAGGCGTCGCCATCATACTGCATCATACCTGCATAAAAAACCTCTGGTATCCGCTTGCGATCAAATTCAGCAAAGTCATTTTCCTCAAAGGCACGGGACAACTCTATGGCCCGGTCTCCTCGAAAATTAAAGAATACAACACCGTCTCCATCTTCAATTGTGCCTACGGGAGCTCCATCTTCTTCAATCACGAAGCTTTCCATATATTGATCGGTTATATCTGGGTTCTCCTCGTAGTAGGTGCTGATGGCCTCGGTCGCCGAAATAAACCTTCTGCCTTCGCCAAGAACATGAGCTCGCCAGCCGTTTTCGACTACATCCCAATTGGCATTGTACCGATCCATGGTTGTCACCATCCTGCCGCCGCCTGAACCAATTCGATAATCTTTTCCGTCGCTGGACAGCTCGGCAAGTCGTTTCTCAAGAGGTTCAAAGTAGCTGAGAGCACTCTTCTGACCGACATCACGGCCGTCAAGCAAGCCGTGTATCCGTAGGCTTTTAATACCTACTTCCGCACACCGGTCGAGCAGTGCATAGAGATGATGGATATGGCTGTGAACATTGCCATCTGAGATTAAACCGATGAAATGAATTGTTCCGCCCTGGGCAGCATGTTTTTCAACCTGTCGCCAGGCCGTTCCGGAAAAAAGAGATTTATCAGCAATAGCCTCATTTACCAGCTTGGCCCCCTGGGAGAAAATGCGGCCAGCTCCCAGGGCGTTATGGCCAACCTCGGAATTACCCATATCATCATCCGTGGGCAAACCAACGGCAGGACCATGTGCCTTTAACCGGGCTTGGAGTGGTTCGTTAAGCAGCTCATCTAGATTTGGTGTATAGGAGACATACACACCATCTCTTTCGTCCTGAGAACCAATGCCAATTCCATCCAAGACGACAAAGACCAATGGCCCGCCAATCTCTGGTCCAGGTGTTTTCTTCAGTACCAATTCATTCATATCCTTTCCTTGTGTATTGGCATGTTTTCAATCCGCTTAGCAAGCATTTAACTGGAAATTCATTGTTTTGCTAATTGAGGTGGTATAATTTAGAATACTTATTAATTTCAATAGTAAATTATATGGTATTTGTTTGCACAGCATAACCAATTTTACTTTTTCAGGGTCGCATATTTGGTGCAAAGCAATCACCTGCCACTTCCGATCCCCCGTGATATACTGAGAAATACGTACAATGTCGTCGATAAATAACATGCCAGTGAAAGACGGTAAAAACATAATACACTCTTGTAAAATTGCTGTTCTTCCTGAGAAAATTGAAGGGTTCACCAGTCTGTTGCAAGCAGGCATTACACTAACATGCCGTGCCGGCACCTCTGTGGGAGCCTTTCTTCATGATCTTCCTGGATTTGATCTAGAATACATAACAGAACGCATACAAACAATCTTCCTTGATGGCAGCGCTATAGACGATCTGGAGCAGCAACTGATCGAAAAAGAACATGTCATGGCTCTTTCAGCGGCCATGCCCGGCCTTGCTGGTGCTATATTTCGCAAGAACAGTATCTGTGCTGCACTACGTGCCCAAAAAAAAGAAACCGGCAGAGATCTTCAGCACCATGAGGAAATTAGTGTTCATCTTAAACTATTTAATATGATTGCCCGGGAAAAGGGTGAAGGAATTCTAGGTCATGGAAATGTGTTCAATGGCAAATACCTGCTTGAATTTTTTCAGACTAGACCGCACTTACTAGACGGTATCGTCAATTTTTCTGTAGATGACAAAAATATTGCCAATACTCAATATTTTGGAATATTTCAACCGGATGAGCAATACCATCTCGTTGTTGTTCAAGCCGCAAAACAGGTTGCAAAGTGAAACAAAGTAACACCCAAGCAAATACTAAAGATATGTTGGGACGTTCATCCCTCATATCTGTTGAAGCAGCCCAGCACCTGCTGCTTGACCATGTGCAATGCGTCGGAGAAACTGAACTGGTTGCACTGGAAGATGCCCTTGACCGGATCGTAGCGGTTGCAATAGCAGCTCCTGAGGATCTGCCCAGTCATCCGAGGTCGACCATGGATGGTTATGCCGTTGTTGCAGCTGACACCTTTGGTGCCTCTGAGTCGATGCCTTGTTACCTTCCCATACAAGGTGAGGTCTTCATGGGCGAAATGCCTAAGCAAGTGCTGAGCCGTGGCAGCTGTATGCGCATTGCCACCGGTGGTTTACTGCCTGATGGTGCCGATAGTGTGGTTATGTTCGAACACACGGTTCCTGTAGACGATAGCCTCATCGAAATTGTCAAAAGTGTAGGCAAGGGAGCAAATATCATCAACAGAGGTGATGATATTGAAAGTGGCAGCATAGCGCTACCTGCCGGCCGTCGTCTTCTACCACAGGATCTGGGATTGTTGGCTGGACTTGGTATTACTCGCGTTGAAGTATATCGAAAAATTCGATTTGGCATAATCTCTACAGGTGACGAAATCGTTGCCTATGACAGCCGTCCGGAACCAGGAAAAGTACGTAACATTAATTCCATAACCCTAGCCGGCCAGGCTAGAAGACTTGGAGTTGAAATAAACGACTATGGCATCGTTGCCGACCAACAGGAGAGCTTTTTCCCAGCTATCGAAGAAGCCGTTGCCCACAACGATGTAGTTGCCTTTTCTGGAGGTAGCTCAGTAGGTACCCGGGACCTTGGCGAGCAGGCCGTGGCGATGCTTGGGTCTCCCGGAGTCCTGATTCACGGTGTCGCCCTGAAACCCGGGAAACCAATCCTTATAGGCCTTCACGACGCCACTCCCCTATTCGGTCTGCCGGGTCATCCAGTTTCCGCCATGGTCTGTTTCGATCTTTTTGTAGCTCCGGCGATGCAGAAACTCATGGGTTATAAAGAACAATCTTTGAAGAGTGGACCATCGGTCGATGCAGTTCTAGGACGCAATATCGCCTCCGCGCCGGGACGCAAGGACATAGTGCGAGTCCAATTGCGTTTTTCCGAAGGCTTCATGCAAGCATATCCGGTACTGGGGAAATCAGGATCTATCTCCACTCTGTCACGTGCGCACGGCTACATAGTAATTGAGGAAGCCCTACAAGGCTTAACTGCGGAAACACCAGTAAAAGTGTATTTATATCAATGAGAAATATATACGTTACCAACACTCCTCTCCAGCAGGCAAAAGAAGAATGGCGAAAAGCCCTTGCTGATTGTGGTTTTTTCAACAGCGCCCCAAGCGAACTTATCAAGGTTGATGACAGCCTGGGCCGCTTGACAGCTGAACCCGTGGTTGCTGATAATTCCTCCCCTTCCTATAATGCTGCTGCCATGGATGGGATTGCGGTTCATTTTGGTGATCTGAGCGGTGCCAGCGAGGCCAGTCCTGTTATCCTTTCAGAAGACCAGTATCAGACCGTTAATACCGGTAATGCTTTGCCTGATCAGGCAGATGCTGTGGTTATGATCGAAGATGTTCATACCCTTGAAAATGGCAGTGTCGAGCTTATTGCACCGGTAACGCCCTGGCAGCATGTACGCACCATTGGTGAGGATATTGTCGCCACTGAACTCATCCTACCGGAAAATCATCGAATTCGTCCAATTGATCAGGGAGCGCTCCTGGCCACCGGGGTAACTGAAATTAAGGTTAAATGCGCTCCAAAAGCGTTGGTCATTCCCACAGGAACAGAACTAATTCAACCAGGAGAGACCGCAAAACCAGGGCAAATTATCGAGTTTAACACCAGAATCCTTGCCGGCTACCTCAATGATTGGGGTGCTGTCGCCCAGGGATCTTCGCCAATTGCCGATAACCCTGCCCTTCTCCAGGAAGCAATTCAGGCTGCTGCACAGACCAACGATCTGGTCGTTATTAACGCCGGAGCCTCAGCCGGCACGAAGGATTTCACCGCCTCAGTGCTTGCGGATATAGGTAAAGTTATTGTTCATGGAGTTGCGATAAAGCCTGGTAAACCGGTCATTCTTGCCCTTGTTGACAACACTCCAGTTATCGGTCTTCCCGGTTATCCCATTTCCGCTGTTTTGACCATGCGGATCTTTGTGAAGGAGATGATAAATGAATTTCTAGGTGTTGAAACAGTACCAGCCGAAACCATCGAAGCAACAATGTCGAGACCAATTCATTCCTCCATGGGTGTAGACCAGTTTGTCCGAGTGACTCTAGGCCATGTTGGTAAAAATCTCATGTGCACTCCATCGGGAAAAGGTGCAGGAGCTGTCATGTCAATGGTTCGGGCTGACGGGATTCTTACCATTCCTTCCGGTAGTGAAGGAGTGGGTGCCGGAGAAAAGGTCAGCGTTGAATTACTCAGAGGGGTAAATGAAATCGAATCAACCCTGGTAATGATCGGTAGTCATGACAACATCATTGATCTGCTCGCCAACCAGCTTCATAAGAATAGACCCTCGATCAGGATTTCATCCGCCCATGTCGGTTCTATGGGTGGTATTATGGCCATACTGCGCGGTGAAGCTCATCTTGCCGGCAGTCATCTCTTGGATGAAGAAACCGGCGAATACAACATTCCATTCATCAAACGTCTTCTTAAAAATGTTTCTCTCAAACTCATTAATCTATGCTACCGCGAGCAGGGCTTTATAGTACTTCCAGGAAATCCTAAAAATATAAGTACATTTAAGGATATAGCGAAAAGCGGTGCCAGCTTTATTAACCGTCAGGGTGGTGCCGGCACACGCTTGTTAACTGATAAGGTTTTGCGTGATGAAGGAGTAGATCCTGAGGAGATTACCGGCTATGGTCATGAAGAATACACGCATATGGCAATTGCCGCTGCAGTATCATCGGGTAGCGTCGACACAGGAATGGGAATCCGAGCTGCAGCTCTGGCCCTGGACCTTGAATTTATTCCTGTAGCTGAAGAACGCTATGATCTCATCATTCCTGAAGAATTTTATAGCGATGAGAAAATTGTTAATCTGCTCAAGCTTATTACGACCGACGAGCATTTTCATAAAACAATCGTTGAATTAGGCGGATATGATCTGAGAGATTGTGGCAAGGTAATCTACGAACAATGATCTTTGTGATTGACAGGGAGCAAATCGCTACGAGTTATGACGCTAAATTATCATGGTAGATAGTACCATTTACTATCTGGCATGGCCAAACTACCTGCAGCAATGAGGGAATAACCACCAGCTTGAGCATTCGGGTAGACGACATAAAAGAATTGTTCTTTTCCTCATTAACAATCATTGATCTACTAGGGTATGCTTATCGCTCTCTAGGCGCGAACAGCAGACCATACATTGCTTTTGAGTTTTTCTTTGGGACTATTGGCTCAACTATTTATCCAATACTCCACTATTATTTATATATTTCAGTTGAGGGGTAGATAACTTATGCAAGTAACCGTTAAACTCTTCGCCTCCTTCAGAAACGATCGCTTTTCCAAACAAGATTTTGAATTTGAAGAAGGCACAACCATTGAACAGGTCCTGAATTTTTTTCAGATACCTCTCGGTGAGGTTGGCGTAACCATGATCAATGGCCGTCATCGCCAGATGCATGATACTCTCTCCGAAAACGATGTGATTGGCATCTTTCCTCTGATTGGTGGTGGTTAAAGATACTTATAACGAAGCGGCATAAAGGCTTATTCATAACGCAAGGATATAGACATGAATGCTATACATAATGCGATACTCGAATGCCGGACCAACTCCCCAAACGATGATATTCTCATCGACAAAATCAATCAATTGACCGATGAACATGGTTCAAGTATCTACCAGGCCGTTTTCCAAATATTTACAGGTATCGAACTGGCACCTGCTCTCGCCCAAACGTATTGGCAGGAAATAGTCCTACATAGACAGCAATTAGCATTCAAGCTGGAAAGGAAAATTGATCTTCTGCCATGTATGTATGACTATCTCTCCAGTTCTGAATATGCACTGAACAGCCCAAGACTCATTGAAGAATCGGCCTATGCCGAGGTTATATTGCAGAACACCCATGATGGTCTAACCAAACTATTCAATCGCCATTATTTTGACAAACTGCTTGAACAAACCTACTACTCTGCCAGGCGATATAATAATGATATTACCCTCCTTTTTATGGACATTGATAACTTTAAAGAAATTAACGACACTTTCGGCCACGCCTATGGCGACACCGTTCTCATTCAGGTAGCCGAGATAATATCGAAACAAAAACGCGACAGTGACATTGCCGCAAGATATGGCGGTGAAGAATTTGTTGTGCTTATGCCCCATACCGAGAGTATACATGGCTATACCCTGGCAGAAAGAATTCGCAAAAACATCGAGGAAGTTTTCTCTAACACTACCCAGTGGAGCAGTAGCGTCACCATCAGTGGTGGACTGGCCTCCTATCCGCAAAACTGCAGCACAACCAGCGAGCTCGTCCTGAGGGCTGATAATGCCCTTTACCTTGCCAAGGGTGCAGGTAAAAACTGCATTTCCTTGTATAAGCAGGAAAAAAGAAGATACGTTCGCGTTGTCTACAAAGAGTCGGTGAAAATCAAGGAGCTTGGTTTTGACTCTTCACCGGTTTATTCAGGTGAAAGCAAAGATATCTGTATTGGCGGGATTCTCTTTGAAAATTCAAGTTCTCTGGAAATTGGTTCACGAATTCAGGTCAGTCTGCCCATTGCCGAAGGCAAGCCCCTGCTTCTTATCGGTACTGTCGTTCGAGTCGAATCTTTAGCCAATGGTAACTATGATATAGGTATGACCATCTCATTCAAGGAGATGGAAAAGATAGCCAGCACAAAAATTGCCAGCTTTTTACAGAATACCCTTTGAAAGGTATAATGAATTGCTTGGCTAGCAGAGATGAGGAATGCTCTGCGGTAATGTATAGGTTGTTTTCGCTCATCGTTCAGATTGCTTAAAAAGGGGGGAAGCATGCAAACCATACACGCCCGCATAGAAGGTCGTGTTCAGGGAGTTTTCTTTCGAGATTCAACTCGGAGTGAAGCTATTCGACTAGGCCTCAATGGTTGGGTGAGAAACACGAGGGACGGTGCTGTCGAAGCAGTTTTCCAAGGTGATGAAGAGAGTTTGAATAACATTCAGGTATGGCTCAAGAAAGGACCACCCCATGCCAGGGTTGAGCAAGTTACTGTCGACCAGCTTGATGATAAGATTGTCTACGATAACTTTGAGATCGTTTATTAGGAGTGCTGGTGCTGCTCAAGGTAGATAAACTGAACAGCTGGTTCACTAGTGAAGAAGGTAGCTACAACCAAACGCTTTGCGATGTTTCGTTTTCAATCGAAAAAGGTGAAACGGTTGCCCTTGTTGGTGAATCCGGATCTGGTAAAACCGTGACAGCTCTTTCTATTTTTCGTCTGATTGAGGAAATCACTCCAATAAAGCAAAGTGGTTCGGTTATATTTGAGAATCAGGATGTTTTCAAAATCGGCAGGGAAAAGCTCCGCAGCCTTCGTGGCAATTCGATGGCTATGATTTTTCAGGAGCCAATGACCTCGCTCAACCCAGTTTACTCCATCGGTGATCAGCTCGTCGAACCTTTGCTGCAACATCGTGGTATGTCGAGGGAAGAGGCTACATCCGAAGCTGCTGCCCTGCTCAGCCGCACCGGCATTTCTGAAGCTGAAAAGCGTCTTAATTCCTATCCCCACCAGCTCTCGGGCGGCCAGCGTCAACGGGTTATGATTGCCATGGCCATAGCCTGCAGACCTAAACTTTTAGTGGCTGATGAGCCCACTACCGCATTGGATGTAACGGTTCAATTACAGATACTTGAGCTTCTCAAGAGTCTGCAGCAGGAATTTAATATGGCGATTCTTCTGATAACCCATAATCTCCCACTAGTTCGTAGTGTAGCTGACACTGTCCATATAATGAGAAACGGAAGGATAATCGAGAGTGGTTCCGCCAGTGATATTTTCACTTCACCTGGACAACCGTATACCAGAAAACTGCTACAATCCATTCCTTCCTCACGTTCAGCTGTTAAAAAAAACGGCAACCCCTTGATATCCATTGAACAGTTACGCTGTCAATTCACCCTGCGCGGAAAACGTAAAAGACTTTTTCTAAAAAATGACAAAATCATCCACGCTGTAGACAACGTTAGTCTGAAAATTCCCCAGGGTTCCACCTGTGGGGTTGTCGGCGAATCAGGATCGGGCAAGACTACCCTGGGAATGGCGATACTCAGGCTGGTGAAAAGCACAGGGAAAATAGAGTTTGCAGGACTTCAACTCAATTCGCTTAAAGGGAAAGCCTTGCGTCCTCTAAGAAAACAAATTCAGGTAGTTTTTCAGGATCCTTTTTCCTCCCTTTCACCACGCTTGACCATTGAAGAAATCGTCGCTGAGGGATTGCAGGTTCATGCACCGGAAATCACCAGTAAAGAAAGAAGAGACAAGGTCTTGAAAACCCTTGCTGAGGTCGGCTTAGAACCGGAAATGGCAAGTCGATATCCACACGAATTTTCCGGTGGACAACGCCAACGCATCGCCATCGCCCGGTCACTTATTCTCCGGCCCCAGTTCTTGGTGTTGGACGAACCGACATCCGCACTTGACATGACCATCCAGGCTCAGATCATCGAACTGCTCGCCTCACTTCAGCAAAAATATAACATGACCTATCTGTTTATTTCCCATGATTTGCTGGTAGTCAGGGCTCTGGCTGATTATATCCTGGTTATGCAGCAGGGACGCGTCATAGAAGCCGGTCCTGCCGGAGAGATTTTTTCCTCCCCCCGGCAGGTGTACACCAAAATGCTGTTCGAAGCCGCCTATGTTACTAGCTGACGGATTCATCTTCTTTATGAAGAGTAAGAAAACAGCCGCTTCATGTTCTCCTTAATTGTAAAATTTATTTGATATCAAGGTGTTGAGACATTCTCGTCAACTTTAAGTCTACATTTTTCTGCACTGACATCGTTTCTAAAAAGTGTTGCTCCTCGCTCCATGGCACAGAAATCACCGCACATAGTGCAGGTGCTGTCATTTTCCGGTGCCCTGCTCTGACGAATCTCCTTAGCTTTTTCCGGAAACATGAGATGTTCAAAGTGTTCCTTCCAGGCCGTGTCACGTCTAGCAAGCGCCACCATCTTTTCCTGCTCGCGTCTTTCCGGGTATTTGGCTAGATCGCCGATGCGGGCGGCCAGACGGGTGGCCCGTACTCCTTCACGCACATCGCTCTCATTCGGCAAAGCAAGATGTTCGGCAGGAGTAATATAACAGATCAGATCGGCTCCATGCCAAGCTGAACTTGCAGCTCCTATGGCTGCTGTTATATGGTCATAGCCTGCCCCGGAATCAGCAGGCAGAGGACCGAGAACATAGTACGGTGCCCCTCCGCTCATGGCTTTTTCGAGCATAATATTTCCCTGAATTTCATCAAGAGGCACATGTCCCGGTCCTTCCACCATCATCTGACATCCCATATTCCTACCTAGCTCGGCCAGTTCACAATTAATGACCATCTCGGCCATTTGAGCCCGATCATGGCTGTCGTGAATTGCTCCAGCTCGTATACCATTTCCCAGCGAAAGAACAGCATCATATTTTTTCATCAGTTCGCAAACTCTATCAAACTGTTTGTAAAGCGGATTCTCCTGATTGTTATATTCCATCCAGGAAACCATGAATGTTCCACCCTTGGAGACCAAACCGCCGTACCTGAACCCTTGATTGCGCAGGCGTTCGATAGTATAGCGATTTATACCGCAGTGGATGGCCATAAAAGAGATACCATCGGTAAGTTGACGTTCAATCAGTTCGAACAAATATTCGCTATCGAGTTTGTTCGGATTGTTATATTCTCTGGCAGCTTCAGCAAACGCCTGATAGAGGGGCACGTTGCCAACAGGCAAGTTGCAATTGGCAAGTACTTCCCGACGGATGTGATCAAGATCGCCACCTGCTGAAAGCTCCATGAGGGTGTCAGCTTTTTCTTCTTCTGCTACCCTGGCCTTGCGTACCTCCAGTGCAGCATCGCAAATATCCGACGATGTACCAATCGAGGCGTTGACCTTGGTACGCAGGCCCTTGCCAATGCCAACTATTTTCTGGCCAGGCCTGTCAGGATGAACGGGGATTACGATCTGACCTTTGGCTACCCTCTGCCGAATCGTCTCTTCTGCACAACCCTCATCTTTTGCCACCTGTCTCATTGCCTCAGAAATAGTACCTGCCTTAGCCAATTCAATCTGGGTTTTCATTCATGTCTCCTGTCATCTGAGATTGTGTAGACCTGTATTGTGGGCAAAAAAAAGTCCATAAACGAGCATGAGCTCATTTATGGACTTGTCAGGACTACAAAGTCGTTATCTTTCAGGCAGGTCTTCTGACTCGCGGATCATTCTCCGGCTGAACCTTCCCACCCATATAGCAATCTCTGGCTGTATGGGCAGTGGTATATCTCAGCTTTTGTTCCCGCTCACAGCGCTGGCCCAACGTTACGGATTTTCACCGTATTCCCTTTTCATCACCCTTGGGTGACACCTGTAAGTTATTTCATGAAATTTTTACCGAAAAAATGTATGTCTGTAAAGCACAAATCATGACGTTTTCCAGCTATGGGAAAATCATGGCGCAATGACTACACTATGTTTGCAGCAGACAGATGAATTACCTGATTGTTTTCTAATTATCCTCTATTCAATATGTTCTCACTTGAACTTGTCGCTTCGATTTCGCATTCTCCCGGCGTCTATTTGATGCTCGACGCCAAATCTGCCGTTCTCTATGTCGGTAAAGCAAAGGATCTAAAAAAAAGAGTCAGCTCCTATGCCAGATCATTAGATACCAGCAGCGGTAAAACCGCTGTTATGCTCTCTCAAGTAAACAAAGTAGACACCATCATTACCCGAACGGAAAAGGAAGCTCTGATTCTTGAAGCATCACTTATCAAAAAGCACGGCCCAAAATACAACATTATTCTTCGCGATGACAAAAATTACCCTCTGATCAAAGTCACTGTTCATGAAACATGGCCGAGAGTTATGATGGCCAGACGCAGAACAAGGGATGGAGCCAGATACTTTGGCCCCTACTCCTCCTCCTCGGCCATGTGGGCGACCCTTCGACTTATTGCCAAACTCTTCCCACTGCGACG
>JASJDT010000258.1 GCA_030065655.1 Desulfocapsaceae bacterium
GAGAAAGTAGTTAAGAAATGTACGAATCACGGCAATTGCCGCCAGCTGACCCAGGGTATCAAACGAGGGCGCGATTGTAGTCCCTAAAATATCAGCGCCCAGCTGGAATTCTAATGCCAGGGCTAGCCAGGAGCCCAAAGTTAGGCGAATATCAATAAACGGTGGGGTATACAATCGTCTTGGCTGTACTAGCACCAGTTGCAGACAGGCGATTAGCCCTAGCAGGATGCACAATACTGAAATGGCTTCAAAACAAAATTTAAGTATCGCAACAATTTCCGAGAGTCCACCTTCCAACAGTTCCATAGATTACGCTGATTCTAACGTTCTCACTACCCTATCTCACCCCAACGGCCAAAACCTGTCATTACCATGGAGCTTCATCTCTCACCTGGGCAGAGTTATCCATTAGGCGCAACAGTTTACGCTAACGGTGTGAACTTTAGCCTTTTTTCCAAAAGTGCGAACTCTGTCGAGTTGTTGCTCTTTGATCACCCCAACGCCCTCCAACCAGCCCACACTATTCATCTAGATCCACAGCACAATAGAACCTTTTTTTACTGGCATATTTTTGTGACCGGTATTGGCACTGGTCAGATCTATGCCTATCGGGTACACGGGCCATTTGAGCCAGAGCAAGGACTGCGATTTGATGGCCATAAGGTTTTACTGGATCCTTATGCTCTGGCGATTGTTGGCGATAGCCTTTACGACCGTTCGGCTGCAATTGGTTCGGGTGATAACTGTGGGCAGGCATTGAGAGGCGTCGTTGTCGATCCCACCACCTACGATTGGGCAAATGATACCCATCCTCGTACGCCCTACGCCACCACAGTGATCTATGAGCTACACGTGGGGGGCTTTACTCGTCACCCTAATTCTGGTATCGCGCCAGAAAAGCGGGGGACCTATGCAGGGCTGGTGGAAAAAATTCCTTATCTAAAATCCCTGGGCATCACGGCAGTAGAACTGTTACCTGTCCATTATTTTGATGTTAGAGATGCTAAACCTGGATTAACCAACTATTGGGGATACAGTACCCTGGGCTTTTTTGCGCCCCACCGTAGCTACAGCTCTCGCCGCGACCCGCTAGGACCACTGGATGAATTTCGCGATATGGTCAAGGCACTACACCAGGCGGGGATTGAAGTCATTCTAGATGTGGTCTTTAACCACACAGCTGAAGGCAACCATACAGGACCGACGTTGTCATTTCGCGGATTAGAAAATTCTGTGTACTACATGCTGGCAGACTCTCCCGAACACTATCGTAACTACAGTGGTTGTGGCAATACCTTTAAAGGTAATCATCCCATTAGCGGCAGGCTTATTCTAGATTGTTTGCGCTACTGGGTGGCAGAAATGCATGTGGATGGATTTCGCTTTGACTTGGCCTCGGTACTGACCCGCGACAACAATGGTCATCCACTCATAGGTGAAATAACCACCGCAAATATCGTATGGGCAATTGAGTCTGACCCGGTTTTAGCCGGAACCAAGCTAATTGCTGAGGCATGGGATGCAGCAGGACTCTATCATGTGGGTGAATTTGTCGGGATGGCAGATTGGTTTGCCGAGTGGAATGGACCGTTTCGAGATGATGCTCGCCGATTTATCAGAGGTGACAGTGCCACCGTTAATCGGCTGGCTGATCGGATTTTAGCAAGCCCAGACATCTATCAACGCCAGGGCATCGACATTAACCGCAGCATTAACTTTGTCACCTGTCACGATGGCTTTACCCTCAATGATCTGGTGTCCTATAACCAGAAATATAACCAGGCTAATGGAGAGAACAATGAGGATGGCACTGATAACAACTACAGTTGGAACTGTGGTGAGGAAGGTCCTACCCAGAATCCGGATATAGAAGTTCTGCGTCGGAGACAGATTAAAAACCTGTTTACGTTATTGCTAATGTCTCAAGGGACGCCAATGCTTCTGATGGGTGATGAGGTATGTCGCACTCAGCATGGCAATAACAATGCTTACTGTCAGGATAGTCCTTTAAGTTGGTTTGACTGGGATGCGGTGGATAAAGAAGCGGACCTGCTGAGATTTGTTAGAGGACTGGTTCACTTTATTCAGGCTAGAGAGATCTTTAAACAAAAGCAGCTGCTGGAGGTCACCTATGGTAGTCAGGCTCCCCATGTGGTCTGGCATGGTCTGCGCCTGGGGCAACCAGACTGGAGCGACAATTCTCACAGTTTGGCTTTTACGCTGCGTCATCCCCAGTGCAGCGAACATTTGTATGTGGCGTTTAATGCCTATTGGCGGTCCCTGAGCTTTGAGCTGCCACCGATTAATCATGGTGATTGCTGGCATCGACTTGTTGATACCGCTCTGGATCCTCCTGAAGACTTTTGGGATTTAGACATCGCTCCAGTGGTTAAGGGCAATACCTATCGAGTCGAGGCTAGAGCGGCTATTGTTTTGATGGTGAAGAGTAATGCTGTGTAAAGATCGGGTAAAAACCAAAAACTGGTGTGAACAATAGGAGTTTACTGGTTACTATGGTAGCCATACCTTTCGTAAAATCTGGGCCTACTAGCAACGTATGGAGCGGAATACGCCCTTTCCTTCACTGGTGGAAGCGTTGGGCCAGACTACTCAACAGCAGATTCTTCGGGCTTTGAGCATTCATTACTATCATTCCGATGATAGAGGCTGTCGTCTACAATCTTGACAGATCACCGGGAAACTTTAGATATTTTACCAGTGGGAGCTTGAAGGATATTTTTAAAGACCTTCCCTTCTTTTTCAACCTCACGACGAATTCCAGTGAGTGCATCTTCTAGGTGAATCATTGTAGATTTTCGGGCAATTGAAGCGATACAGGCATGTTGAACAACATTGATAATACTGCCACCTGCCAGGTCAAATTTTGCTAACAGGGCAGGCAAATCTAGTTCGTTTTCAAACTGAATGGTTTTAGGTAATGATTTACGCCAGATTTCCACACGTTCTTCTTCACTAGGAAACGGAAATTTGATAATGGCATTAAAGCGGCGTAAAAAAGCATCATCCATGTTGGCTTTGAAGTTTGAGGCCAAGATCACTAATCCGTCAAAATCTTCAACTCGTTGGAGCAGGTAAGATACTTCCTGGTTAGCATAGCGATCGTGGGCGTCTTTAACGTTCGTTCGCTTACCGAATAGGGCATCGGCTTCATCAAAAAAGAGAATCCACTGTTTATTACGAGCCTTATCGAAAAGATTAGCTAGGTTTTTTTCTGTTTCGCCAATGTATTTGGAGACTACTGTGGATAGGTCAATCCGAAAGACTTTGCGATTTGTGTATTTACCTAGCAGGGTAGCAGTGAGAGTTTTACCGGTGCCAGGAGGGCCATAAAACAGCGTACGATAACCTGGTTTGATCTTGCTGTGCATGCCCCACTCAACTAGTAAGGTTTCGTGATGTTCAATCCAGTGTTTGAGTTCTTCAATTTGCTCTAGTACGCTAGGACTTAAAATTAAGTCATCCCAGTCTAGCTCTGTGCTAATTTCTCGGGCTGGAAAATTGGCGCTAAATGCAGGGCTGGAAACCTGTCCTGTGGTGAATAGCTCAATATATTCTGGGTTGAGTAGCAACCGACCACTCCAATAGGGTTCTCCTTCTTTTGCAGGTTCAAGATGCAGAATGTTTTCTCGGGCAAACCAATGATCCCCCGTAAAGATACGCTGAACTTCAAATCGTTTTTCTAAATTTTCATCGGCAAGGAGAAATAAAGCTGTTTCTCCTGTAGGTATGAAGGCACGATTTTCTTTATGACGTAAACCACCAATTTCTGGAAAATCACCAGAGTCAGGTAAAGCTTCCTCAATAACTCCATCAAGCATTGCTGGATATACATGAGGCACTAATGATAATAGTAGAATTACATACTCTTCGAAAATTGGATGATGAAATCTGATGAAGTTTCCGAAAGGAGAATCATCGTCATAAAAAGTTAATTCAGAAGGTATCTCATCAATAGAGACATTACTTTTCGGATAACAACTCGCTGTTAATCTCACCTTGATAATGCGTTTTAGAAAATCCAGCGCATGATGAAGGTTATCTACATTGGACGAAACGCATTCATAAGATTTCGCTGAACGCATAATAACTGATCATAATTGAATATTAAAAAACTTAGGTGTAAGCGAATTCATATCCTCGACAGTGAATTCCATTTTTTCCATTTCATCACCTCCATCCTCTTGGAAGATAAAAGAACGAGCTCGAACCAAACCTCTTACAGTTATTAGAAATCTTAAATAACTCTCAAAATCTGTCAATCTAGAGTAGTTCCAACCAGCGTAATAATCCGTCAAAAGTAGAACATCAATATTATTTTGTATGCGGTCAATGAAAAAAGCCATACACTGATCCTCGTTAAACTCATCAAAAATATCGAATGGCTTCAACTGTTTGACCATGTCATAATTGGTCAGACTCCTCCCCTTAAATTCAATTTCATCTTCCAGCTCCGACTCTTCAAACATCGGCTCTAAGTATCCTGATTCTAGGAAGCATCCTTCAAGAGTCTGTATGTTAATTAGTCCAGTTGGACCATTAATATCTGTAAAATAATCGTATTCAAATAGCTCCTTTCGGATATTGTCTGTTAGCTGCTCTTCATTTATAGTCCACTGAATTCTTATCCCATTGCATATGCGATAGAAACATTTGATAGAATCTGGTAGATCAAATTTGAGTTCATTTTCAACTGACTGAATAATCTCGTCTGATGCAGGTGGGCCGAAGTTAACATCAATAGTTTCGATATATGGATGAGAAGATATTTCGCTAACCAATTGATCCCAATCTTTCTGTGAAATCATAAGCACCTACTTCACTTTATAATTTTCCGGACGCTCATCAATCTTATTGTCAATTCGAGTTTGTCTTGGAGAGTCTTCTGGCTTACCTGATCTATCCAGCTTTTGCCAAGATGCACCAAAACTTGTGGGGATATACTGTTCAGCCTGAACTACTTGGGCCTTTTTGTTTTTAAGAGAATCGGGATTACTTGGACTATTGAAATGGTCAAATAAGCTTTGATTGAGCGATCGACCATAGTTCACAGTCACCTCATAACGGTAAACCCATCCCTTGTTTACTCCTTGCTTAATCTCCTTTTCTGCAAACTTCAAATGATTTCGATTAGCTCTTTGAGTTATGGGGGCAAGGTTTTTCCAGGTTGTACCCGGGCCATGTAGGTTATTGTTAAGTAGGTGACCTGCAACGTAATAGGTACGTTTTTTTTCAATCCTTTGCTTCAACGTTTCCATTGTGGGGTGTGTTGTTCTGACCCCGGTGCCTGGTGGTCCAATCTTTGTAAGAATATTCATCTTCATAGATGTCGCAAAACCATTACGAAGCCCACCAAAAGTAGGAGGTGTAGAAACTGG
>JASJDT010000259.1 GCA_030065655.1 Desulfocapsaceae bacterium
TCAGTCACGAGAGTAGGCAGGCTTCCTCATTATCCAGAAAGTACGAACAACCGTTATTCTGCTCGAAGGGCTTCGACCGGATCAAGAGTTGCAGCATGCCGGGCTGGGAGCACACCGGCAAGAAGACCGATGACGGCGGCCAGAATTTCGGCATAGAGAGCATAGAGCCAGGGTGTGTGGGTTGGCAGAGCAGGAATGAAAACGCCTAAAAGCCAGGCAATACCGGCACCTAAAATGAGTCCGGCAAGACCACCGATGCCAGCCAATACAACAGCCTCGCCGATAAAGATGAACAGGATCTGTCTGCGGTCTGCACCGATGGCTCGCAAAAGGCCAATCTCCGAGGTCCGTTCATTGACAGCGATGGTCATTATCGTGATAATACCCACTCCGCCAACCAGCAGGGAGATGGCGCCAAGTCCGCCTACTGCCATGGTGAGGATGTTCAGTACGGAACCAAGCACCTTAAGCATTTCTTCTTGGGTGGTGATAGTGAAATCCTCGGCACCATGGCGGCTGATCAAGACCTTTTTGATGCGTTCGGCCATGGTCTTCGACTGGAGTCCGGTCTGATAGAGAATGTCGATTTCCATCAGACTCTGTTGGTTGAAAAGGCTCATGGCTCGGGTTGTGGGAATATAGACCGCATCATCGAGATCAAAACCAAGCATCTGGCCTTTTGACTCCATGACGCCGATCACCCGGTAGCGTTCACCGGCTATCCGAATGAGCTGTCCAAGAGGAGATTGATCAGAGAAAAGTTCGTCAGCGACCTTGCTGCCAAGTACGGCAAAAGCTCTGGCCGCCCGGGTATTGTCCTCGGGCAGAAAACGACCCTTGACGACCTTGATCTGCCAGACTCTGCTGGCCGAAGGGCCTACTCCGAAGATGTACGTTCGCCTATTTCGTTTTTCATATTCAACGTCGGCGTTGCCCTGGACTAAGGCAACACTGTCAACAACACCTGGTATTCGACGCAAAGCTTCCTCGTCTTCGATGCTCAAAGGCCGAATATTATTAATAATTGCCCCGGGCAGCCCGGCGGTTGTAGATTTACCAGGGTTGATACCAATCAGATTGGTGCCGAACTGGGTAAATTCACTGAGCGTGAAACGATGAATGCCTTCTCCGATGGATGTGAGGAGAACCACGGAGGCGATGCCCACCGCTATCCCTAGAATGGTGAGAAAACTACGTAGCCGTTGATCCAGTAGTGAGCTGAGCGAGAGTTTGATGATATCACGACTATACATCTTCCTACCGCCTTGATAAGGATTGCACCGGATCGAGTCGGGCTGCCCGTCTGGCTGGCATGACCCCGAAGAGTACACCGGTGACGACCGCCACTCCCACCCCGGCCCAGAGGGACCAGAGCGGTGTTGCCAGCGGGAAATCCGGAAATACCCGAGAGAGGATGAACGTGGCAATTGCTGCCAGAATCAGCCCGAAAACTGCACCAATTGCCGAAAGAACGGCGGATTCTGCCAGAAATAAAAGAAGAATTTGCCCGGCAGGGGCACCCACCGCTTTCAGCAGACCCACTTCGCTCCGGCGCTGAGAAACGGCAATGAGCATGACGTTCATAATTAGGATGCCGGCCACCGCCAGACTGATTGATGCAATGCTCGCCACCGTTAGGGTTAAGGCTGTGAAAATTTTGTCAAATGTGGCCAAAACGGCATCCTGGCTGATAATGGTAATATCGTCGTCACCATCGTGTCGCTCCCTGATAATTCTAGCGATATGTTTTTTTGCCCTGGGAATGGCATCGCGGTTTACTGCTTCGACCATAATCCTGAATAGAGAAGTGGTATTGAAGATAGATTGGGCAGATGCCACCGGGACGATGACAATATCAGCAATATCGAGACCGATGGATTCTCCTTTGGCGGAAAGCACCCCGATTACCCGAAAACGCCAGTCACCTATGCGAATCAACTCACCAACTGCTTGATCATTGCCAAAGAGTTCCCGCTTGGTTTCATGGCCAAGTACACAGACTGGTGCACCTCGCGAAGGATCAATTTCCGGAAGAAAGCGGCCCTTATCCATGGTCAGCTGGCGAACCTGATACAGTTGCGGTGTTGAGCCGAGAATTGTTACTTCACGCGTCCTGCCACCTCGCGAAACTGGCGCGGCTCCCACTGCTATGGGAGCAACGTAACGGATTGCTGAGGAACGATGCAGGGCCATGGCGTCAGCGATGGTCAGATCCCTGGGGGTTATACCGAGGAGGGGAGGTGGACCCCCAACCGTTTCTGATCTGCCGGGAAGAACGATAAGGAGGTTGGTTCCAAGCGAGGAAAATTGGCCTATAACATAACGTCTAGCGCCATCACCCAAAGTGGAGAGCAAAACCACCGAACCCACGCCAATGGCCATGGCCAGCAGCATGAGCAAGGTCCTGGTGGGATAGCCGGTGGCTGCCCGAAAAGCGAATTTAGTTATATCCGTTATCTTCATAGGCTCAGTTAAGAGGCTACCAGTGTACTAACCATCCGAATCAATTCGACCGTCTAGCATATTGATCCGTCGTCCTGCGCGTCTACCTAGCTCAGGATCGTGGGTGACCATAATGAGGGTGATGTTCTTTTGGTTGAGCGCCTCGATTATGTCGATTACTTCCTGGCCGGAAACCCGATCAAGATTGCCGGTTGGTTCATCGGCGAGTAGAATATGAGGCTCCATGATCGTTGCTCTGGCAATAGCCACCCGCTGGCGCTGGCCGCCCGAGAGCTGATCGGGTCGGTGGTTGGCACGATTTGAGAGGCCAAAAGAAGCAAGGGCCGCATGTACCCGATCTTTTCTTTCCTTAGGTTCAAGGCCAGAGAGCATCATGGGCAGCTCGATATTATCAGCTGCAGTCATGCGTGGTACCAGATGAAAAAACTGAAAGACAAAGCCTATCTTATGGCGCCGCAGTTCAGCCTGCTGCCGGTCGTCAAGATCGGTCATGTCCTCTTCTTCGAGAAGATAAGAACCTTTGTCTGGCCGATCCAACAGACCAATGATGTTAAGCAGTGTAGATTTTCCCGACCCTGAAGGACCCATGATGGAAACATACTCTCCGGTCTTGATGGTGAGATCAACGTCCCTAAGAGCTAGCACCTGTTCGTCTCCAACTTGAAACTCTCTTCGAATTTTGCTGAGACTGATCACTGCACAACCTCCGCCTGTTTGGCGGCAGCGCCATCTTTTAGTTCTGGATTGTCAACATTTGTAACAACTGCCTGACCCTCCTGCAGGCCGGAAAGAATTTCAACATAAGCCCAGTTGGAGAGGCCTATGCTCACGGGAATCTGACGAACAAGACTCTCCTCTTTGGAGAAGACATAGACGCTGTTTCCTTCGACCAAAGCCTCCGTTGGGATCTTAAGTGTGTCTGCACTGGTTGCCAGGATTATTTCCACATCGGCACTATAGCCGGCAAGTAGATGATCGATATCAGAGGAGTTGATGAAAGATGCTTCTATATCCACGGTTCTTGCCTGTTTTTCCAGATCAAGGACATAGGGAGATATGCGCCGAACCTCACCGGCGAAGGTTTTATTCTTGAAGGCGTCGAGATGGATGCGGGCCTCCATACCCACCCGGACGCCGGCAGCATCCACCTCATCAATGGGGGCAGTGACATAATAACAATCGTTTTCAATGAGATCGATGGTGGGGGGAATCTGTACGCCTACGGGTGACGGAGTGACATACTCATTGAGTTCCCCATTAATTTTGGCAATCACTCCAGCGAATGGGGCGAGGAGGCGTGTCCGAGAAAGATTTGCCCTGGCAACCTCTATACGGGCAGTACTTGTCTGGATGCTGGATTTGGCTGCTTCACAGTTTGCCAATGACGATTTGGCTTGGGTGACAGCACGATCATACAACTCTTCGGAAGTTGATTTGCTGGCGAAAAGCTTTCTGGATCGCTCAGCCTGTCGCTGCGCCTCATCGGCATTGAAACAGGCAGCATCGGCCTGAGCTGTGGCTACCTGCAGCTCGCGCTCGGCAAGGGCAAGCTGAGCGGAGAGATCCTCATTCCAGATTTCCAGGAGCAACTCACCAGCCTTGACCTGGTCACCTTCATCTATAGGCAGTTTGGCAATCTGACCGCCGATGCTCGGCGAGAGCTTAGCCCTGCGGCAGGCATCAACCGTTCCAGCACGGGTATTGGCCACCGTTTGCTCAACGATACCTTTTTCCACCGCTCTGACTACAACTTCGACGGGCTGCGGCCTGGCTTTCAGCCAGATGAAAAAAGCAATTCCACCGATTACAACAAGAAATATCAGCCAACGTATGAGCTTACGCATCTCAAATTTCCTTTCTAAGCCCCGTTTATTGAGAAAAATGGTTGGTGAATAACAATAGAATCTACTAAAAAACCTTAAAACCCGACAACCTCATTTAAGCATATATTCGTATTTATTTCTTTAATTTCTATGGCTTTTTTAACTGCTGAAGTATTGCATTATAACTATCAGGATCGATGTGTACATGTCTATCAAAATAGAAAGTATTTCGATTGTCGATCAGGTGTCTAATACAAAACTCAGCATATAGAGCTGAATACAATGGATATTTTTCTATGCTATCAGAAACTATAGTTAGAAGAATAGAGGCTCACTGAGGAATAGCCAAAATAAATGAGTGAATCATCATAAAAAACATTAGATAACGATTTGATTACCGTGTATAAGAGTTCTCATGCTTTTAAACAATGATAAAATTTAGATGGCAACACATTGAAATTGTTAGATCTTGAGATGAAGAAGTCGATTTTTACCGTTGTAGTTCTTTCGCTAAGTTTAATACTCCAAGGTTGTTCCCATAGACCGCTTCCTTTTAAGCCGGAATCAGTAATTGATAAGGGAGTTTACCAAGAAATTGAAGAATGTACTGCCCCAGAGGCATGCCTCCAGATTTTTATCATGTATGAAGAATTTATGTGCTCGCATACTGCCCTTCGTTTGCAGATCGGTGAACAGGACTCACTCTTTTGGGATCCAGCTGGTGGGTATGGGCGAAGAAGCAGTGTAAAAGCTATTAGAAAGAATGACCTTGTTGTTTCACCGGTTCCCACGGTTAATGAGTACATCCAGTTTCCAAAAGAAAATGCCACAGATGCCATAGAGTTCTTTGAATTTCATATCTCCGCTGAGCGTGCAGATGAACTCATGAAAAGACTCCGTGGTGATTTGGTGGATAAACTTGAGGGAAAGTTTATCACGACCACAACCGGAATGTTCTGTTCGGATGCGGTTTCAAGATTTTTAGAACGATTTGCCAGTCACTATCTGCCGGTGAAAAAAACATTTCTTCCCCATAATTTTGCCAAACAGCTTTATGTAATACCACCTGACAGGATCATAATATTTGAAGAGGACAACAAAGGTGG
>JASJDT010000260.1 GCA_030065655.1 Desulfocapsaceae bacterium
AAGCGATGAAGGTGAGATCGTTCCCCTGCTGCGCTTCACTGTCCTCGATGGTTTTTCCTTGAGTACCGCAAATACTATTCACCTCACGGTAGAACAACTTACCCCTTTGCAAAGAGAACTGCTAAGCCTGCTGCTGATTAGCAAGGACAAGAAAATAGGTCAAGAAAAGGTTCAGCTGCTTCTCTGGCCTGAGAGTAGTCCGGAAAAATCACGTAAAAAACTTGATACTCTACTCGGTCGTTTACGAAGCACATTCTCCGAGCATCTGCCTGTTGACTCTAAAAAATACCTTGTTCTTAATAAAGGCATTCTGAGTCTGGAAAATTCGGTCAGCGACCTTGAAGAATTCTTTCTCAGCTGCAGAGCCGGCTTCAACCATGCAGACCGCGATGAGTTCTGGCAGGCTGGAAACCGCTTCCATGACGCTCTCCGGCTCTGGGGAGGGAGTCTGCCATCTGATACCTTCCATAATGACTCAATATATGCTTACGAAGATACTCTCATTGCGACCTATGAAAAGATGTCGCTACGCTGGTCGCAAATACTTACCGATGCAGAGCGTCAGAAGGAGGCTATACCGATACTTACCAAATTGCTGCACACAAATCCACTCATGGAGGAAGCTGTTATTCTGCTTTGCCGAGTCTACAATGATACCTATCAACCACTTAAAATCAGAGAAATTCTAGAAAATTATAGAAAGGCATTGCACAACGCCGAATATGAGAAAGAAGAAATAGAAGAAATACTCGCTACAGTTACCGAGGCGCTCGAGGAGGATCAGTAGATCGGATCATCCACTCTTTGGTTTCGCCAATTACCAAAATGGCAAACAATATTGTAATACAAGTTACGCAAAAGTAATCAGCCAGCACTTTTAAACATTCAAGATCACAGAAGCATCAAGCACTCTCAAGATAAATCAATTCACAATCTTCACCTTACGGTTTTCATCTTAGCCTCATCGGATCTCCGAAAAAACACGAATTTCACAATATTTCTATAATTTTAACTATACCAAGCAATAGATATATTGTGGTCTGCTGCAATGTACGCTACGGCTCCCACCATTTCTTGATAATTAAAAAATATATATAAATTTTAATACATTAAACAAGTTCATCAATACTCTAAGCCGATTTAGCCATGCTTGCTCCACCATCACAGCAACTAACCAACTCACCACAACATTCATCCTCAATCGAACCGGGCATGCATTTTGCTAGGTAATATCTGACAACAATAATTGATCTCATAAGGTAACGAATGATATCCGCATTACAATCACCGCTCAGTGCAATTCAGGCCTATTCAACCAGGATTGCCGCAAACAGCAACAACATCGCTAACAGCGCTACTCCCGAATTCAAGAGAGATCGGGTAACGTTAAGCGATGTTCAGCCAACCGGTGTAAAAGCGGAAATCAGCAAGATTTCAGTTCCAGGTCCGATAATTTATGAAAAGACCTCCAATGGTCTTGAACCGATTGAACAATCAAACGTAGATCTAGGCCGGGAACTACCTGAAATGATGCTGAACTCACATTTTTTTAAAGCAAATATCAAGACTCTTCAAACTGCCGATGAATTGCTCGGCAGTGTCCTTGATCTCAAAGCATAATCTCTCTCCTCCTCAGCGGGTGATGCCGCTCTCCTCTCCATGGGCATCACCCGTCCCTCCTCTTACCAAATCTTTTGCTGCAACAAAGTTTACCACTTCTAAGGTTATATTCAGATTATTCGCCTATCTCTCTAGCAAAATAACTATACGTTATTACTATTAAAAACAGCAAAGAATATTGGGCGGACAAATGATGCTGTTCCATTTACCGGTTTGTCAAGACTCTCTCTAAGGGCCTGCAATTAACCGTTGAAGTAATTCAGAGAGAGAAATCTTTAAAGGTACTTTTGCAATGGGCAATGCTGACAAAGTGGTTCTTTCTTTCTGCAAAACTCTTTGGCCACTTTGACAATCAAGGCATGGTACTCGTTAAAAAGGGCAGCATCGGCAGGCAGGTTAGCCATGAACTGTTCTTGAATCTCTTGATAGCTAGTCTCTTCCGCCAACAGATTGTGACGTGAAAAAACTCTGTGAGTGTAGGCATCAACAACAAAAACTTTATGACCACCAGCGTAAAGGAGGATGGAGTCGGCTGTTTCTTCACCTATGCCATTTACCTGGAGTAATTTCTGACGTCCATTTTCGAGCTCATCCTCAAGTAAATTATTGAGGCTCCACTCATATTCATTAACAATCATGTGCAGAAGATTGAGCAAGCGCTTTGCCTTCAGGTTATAATAACCAGCTGGTCTGATATAATTTGCCAACTCTTCAGGTGTTAGTGCAACAAGAAGCTCAAGTTCGAGCAATCCAGCTTTTTTCAGATTTTCTATAGCCTTCTTAACGTTCTGCCAATTAGTGTTTTGCGTCAGCACTGCGCCGACAATCATTTCCAGGGAGCTGTCGCTGGGCCACCAATTTTGTGGTCCAAAATAGTCAAGCAGTGAATTATATATCTCCAAAAAACGGTTCTCGGCCATTTCTTAGCCTCAGTCCCCAAGACAAATGCCGATGTTTCTGGCTGTCAGAACTTTGTCGCTCTCGAGGTCAACCTTCTTTCTGGATTTTATTGCCTCGGCAATAGGAACAGCCTCCATCTTGGATGCTTCCAAGGCAACCATGTGTCCGAAAATACCCTGCTCTACCATTCGAACTGCAGCGGTGCCGAAACGCAAGGCCAGCAATCTATCGAAGTTGGTGGGAGAACCACCCCTTTGCAAATGTCCGAGGACCAGAGATCTGGTATCTTTTTCGGTTTCTTTACGGATTTCCTGGGCCACCCACTCACCAACGCCGCCGAGTATTTTCTCTTCTCGTCCTAGTTCGCCACTGCCTTTGTCAAAAACCTGTCCTCCTTTTTCAACAGCCCCCTCGGCGACCACGACGATGGAATAATGCTTGTCGTGCAGTTCATTATCTGAAATCTTGGCACAGACTTTTTCCATATCAAAGGGGATTTCGGGTAACAAGATAATATCTGCACCGCCAGAAATGCCAGAATATAGGGCTATCCAACCAGACTCACGACCCATTACCTCAACAACCATCACCCGATCATGAGATTTCGCTGTAGAATGAAGTTTATCGAGGGCATTGGTCGCGGTTGAAACCGCCGTATCAAAACCGAAGGTTCTATCCGTGGCTTCAAGATCATTATCAATAGTCTTGGGAACACCAATAACCGGCATACCTTTCTCGGCAAACTGCTGGGCAAGTCGCAGACTGCCGTCACCACCAATTGCTATATGACAATCGAACCCCATTCTGCGAAAGTTATTCATTATTCTATCAGATACGTCGACTACCTGAACCTCACCGGCCAGATTCAATATTGGTTTGGCAAATGGATTTCCCTTATTAGTCGAGCCAAGTATTGTCCCACCGGTTGAGTAGATGCCCTCTACACTCCTGAGATTGAGTTGAACCATGTCATCCATATCAAGGAATCCCGAATAGCCGCTTTTACTGCCGTAAACCTCCCAACCACGGCGACTACAGGAATGCACAACTGCATAGATCACAGCATTTAGACCCGGTGCATCACCTCCACCTGTTGAAATAACCACCTTCTTCATCTTTTTCACACCTCAATTTTCCTTGATATGAGCACCCAGTAGTAGGATGAAAATAATTGTAACAGTTTCGATACAATGAATAAACTTGCCGAATAGAAATGTAGAAAGACTGCGAGTTCTGTCAATACTACTAAAACAAATAGTAATCATGGCTGATGGGAAGATAACCGGATATGTCTTAAAACAGATGACCAGAGACTGCCACCATTCGTTTGGAGAATAGGTAACCTACTGTCATAAAGCGGATACTAGCATTAACCACCAATGACAAGCAAGTGGAATTCTGGAGTTTCGAGATACTGATAAAATTTACTATTTAACTAAAATCTAAATTGTTTTATTTTTAAATCATACAAGCGATTGACTTCTTTCGCTAGGCACATTATGTTTTGGATACGCTGGAGGAAATGCAGTATAGTACCACTGTATAAAGTGTAATAACTAATTATTTACAAGGAGAAATTAATGTCTGAGTTTACCGTAACAGACTTGGCTGTTGATAAGCTCAAAGAGTATCTGGCGCAGAACAATATCGATTCTGCTCTCAGGGTTGCTTTGATGCAAGGCGGTTGAGCAGGTCCTTCACTGGGCTTGGCTCTGGATGAGCCAAAAGAAAATGACAAAGTATACGACAACGACACTTTGAAATTCTTGATAGAAGAAAGTTTGTTAGAAACTTGCGGATCAATCAAGCTTGAATATATCGAAGCTGGACCTCGTTCAGGATTCGGAATCACTTCAACAAATCCTGTTGGTGGTGGTGGTTGCAGCAGCGGGTCTTGTAATACAGGAAGCTGCGGATAGTATATCTAAAAACACAGAATATCAGTGTCCGCTCACTCTGACCGGACACTGTTTATCATTCACTCTCCCCCTTTTCTCTTAAATAACTCATTCAGAAAAATTATTATGTGTCAAAATATTGACACAAGGTTTCGGGAAACTTACTTTCTCTACGCACAACTGTTTTAAAAACTTACAAAGTGTTGCCAAATCATAGTTGAAAGTAAGAGGAGAGCATAATGCAATTTGACAAATTTACCTTAAAATCCCAGGAAGCCATTCAGGTTGCCCAACGGCTAGCCCAAGAACTGGGGCACCAGCAAATACAGCAGGCACATCTGCTTAAAGCCGTACTATTACAAACTGAAGGAGTAATATCTCCGACGCTGCAAAAAATTGGGATCAATCCGACGATTATTATCGACGCAACCGACCAATTACTCAACGACATTCCCAAGGTTTCCGGCTCAGGTGCTGGGCAAGTTTATGCCGCCCCGGACCTCCAGAAATGTCTCGATAGTGCTTTTTCCATCGCCAGCAAAATGCAGGATGAGTATATCTCTCAGGAACACCTTTTTCTGGCTATTCTTGACAGCGGCAACGCTTGCGCAAAAATGCTTAAACAGCAAGGCGTCAACGAGAAGGATTTTCTCAATGCTCTTACCTCCATCCGCGGCAATCAGCGGGTTACTGACCAAAATCCGGAAGAAAAATATCAAGCACTTGAAAAATACGGAAGGAACGTTACTGAATTTGCCCGACAAGCCAAGCTTGACCCGGTCATTGGCCGCGATGAGGAAATTCGCAGGATTATTCAGGTATTATCGCGCAGAACTAAAAACAACCCTATCTTAATAGGTGAGCCTGGAGTAGGTAAAACCGCCATTGTTGAAGGGCTCGCCCAAAGAATTGTTAATGGAGATATCCCAGCCACGCTTGAAAACAAGCAGGTAATCGCTCTCGACCTAGGCGCCCTGGTCGCTGGGGCAAAATACCGTGGTGAATTTGAAGACAGGCTCAAGGC
>JASJDT010000261.1 GCA_030065655.1 Desulfocapsaceae bacterium
AAACGAGAGAAAGTCGGCATCAAATTCCTCACCCTCGCCGTTGATGAATAGGGTCTCATCACAGATATCGAGTCCCGGCATGCCGGGGATATACTGCTGAATCATACCTTCTTCCTGGTAACTGGGCAGCTGAGGCCAGAGGGGGATCTGGGGGGTGGATTCGAGAATGAGTTCCATGGCCTTGTCGTGGTCATCAAGGGGCAGGCTGCCGATGAGCATCGGTAAACAATTGGTTTTGAAATTCTGCATTTTTCCTTATTGAGTTGGAGTTCAAATGAAACAGATACACTGCTGAATTACTGGAGTATAAGCATGATTATCTGAAAGACGACAACGGATACACTACTCTCACGGCAACTATGGCAGAGGGATGATTCAGGACAACCATTGCTGCTTTACTCAGTTGAACGACAAAGTTCAATGCCACCGATGGCTATAAGCGGAAGAAGGCAATGAGCATTGCGGTAACAGTCATCGTCAAAATTCCAGCAGCAGGTGATACTACAGAATTCCGGCAGAAAAGTCCAGCTCAGGAAAATATACAGCCTGCCGCTCCTTTGATATTGCGGCGACAGGCATGGTAAGCCTTCAGCTTGGAGCATGTCGGAAAACTCTCTTTTCTCTCATCTCAGCGTTATTTTCGGAAAATCAATGCTCGCAATATCAGTCATATGGCTGTGCTTGATTTCCCGAAAATGCCTTGATTTGATAAAAAATAGAAATTCTCTGACACACTCCAGGGATCAAAATGAGACGACAATCTCGTCCACCGTCTTGCGCCATTTTGGCGGATGGAGTTCAAGATCCGGCTTGCGATGCCCGACGGCCAGCAGAAGCGGTATCCAGTAGTTGTCAGGAATATTGAAGGCTTTGCGAACACCTTCATGGTCAAACCCATCCATTGGATGGCTTTCCAGACCATAGGCAGTGGCGGCATACATCAAGCTCATGCCAAAAAAGCCGGTGTTTTTGGCAGCGAAAGCCAGATCCGCCTCCGAGTTCCAATTGTAGAGTGACTTAGCGGCGCCCAGGAACCAATCCCGCTGTTCCGGTTTCATTGCACCGGTGGCTACCATTTCCTCCCAGTTTTTTTCGACCGTGGGGTGGCCTTCCTGCCAGCCGTTGCGGTCGGCCAGAACGATGAGCACAACAGGGGCCTCTGCCACCTTCGGCTGGTCCCAGGCTAGCGCCTTGAGTTTTTCTTTTTCTTCCTTGCCGCGGAGCACCATGAGGTTCCAGGGTTGCAGATTAAAACTGGAAGGCGTCAGGGCGGCATCCTCGATAATCTTGTTTAGAGTTTGGGTGTCGATGTCTCTCTCCGGATCAAAGAAATTTATGGCCCGGCGTTTGTGAATGACTTCGTTATATTCCATGATGTGTCCCTCCTTGTTGAAGATGACATGATATATGTTTTTGTTAGTTGCTTGGTATGTCGATAAGCAGAAGATCCGTCGAATCTAGTGCCTCGATGGTGAGATTACTTTCTCCATTGATCCTGGCCTGATCCTTGGAGTTCAATCGTTCGCCATTGAGCATGGCGTTGCCGTCGATGAGGTAGACGAACTGATTTCGATTCTTACCGATAGAATATTCAGTATGGTTTCCTTCATCAAGGTTTGCTCGGTAAAAGTATGCATCGGTATTAAGTGTAACCGCATCATCTCGACCATCACAACCCGCAAGCAGAGTAAGCTTATTACTCCAACTTGCCGGGTTGAATGACTTCTGATCATAGGATGGAACAAGGCCATTTTTATCTGGGAGTATCCAGACCTGAAAGAAGTGGACCGACTGATCACCGTTGTTCCACTCCGAGTGTTGCAGACCTGTTCCCGCAGTCATGCGCTGAACATCGTTTTTTTTCATGGTGATGACATTACCCATAGTGTCCCGATGTTCCATTTCGCCTTTTAAAACAATGGTGACTATTTCCATCTCTTCATGCGGGTGGGTCCCAAAACCTTTTTGGGGCTGGACTACATCGTCATTGAAGACCCGTAGATTTCCGTGTCTGAGGTTCTCCGGGTCATAGTAACTGCTGAAGGAAAAGAGCCAGTAGGTTTGCAGCCAGCCCATGTCAGTAAAATGGCGTTGGTCTGCTGGTATTTTTTGTATCATGATTACACCTTAAGATTTTTAAACTTACGGCAAAGCGATCCGAGCAGTTGTTGTTCGTCCGGGTTAAGGATCGCCATTGCTTCAGTAATTTTCCGTGCATGCTTAGGAAAAACAGCGGCGATGCATTGCCTCCCGGCAGGGGTGAGATGGATGGCGTAATATCGCCTGTCTTCATCGTTACGTCGGCGCTCAACCAATTCACGTTTCTCGAGATTGTCGATTACCTGGGTGATATTGCCAGTGGTCTTGAGAATTTTGGCGCCAATATCTCGTTGGCACATGGGGCCTAGGTGGTAGAGCGCTTCAAGTACCCCGAATTGACTGACGGTAAGCCCCTGCTTGGACAGATGCTGGTGAACGCAGCTACTGATCGTTTCGGCGGCACGTATCAGTTTGGTGAAGGTGGCCAGAGCCAGTTTTTCCGATTTTTTCGTCATTGTTCAATTCCTAACCATATTAGTTTATGCTTGTATAGTTTATTGTTAAACTAATTATCCAGGTAATATTGTCAAGTGGAGGGGAACAACGCTCTGGTTTTTTATCCAGGAAGGTCCAGAGAATTCACCACTTCAGTGAGAAAAGGGCCCATGGGCTCATTGATCACCAGGTCCGCTGCCCCGTCGAGGGGAGTCTCGGAAAGGGTGATGATCACCAGCTTGGCGCCGTTCCGCTTAGCCAAGACCGGAAAAGATGCCGCCGGATGGACGACCAGGGTGGAGCCGGCGGCAATAAGCAGGTCGCAGTTGGTAACCAAAATCTCAGCCTGCTGCAAGCATTGTTCGTCCAGGGCTTGACCGAAGGAGATGGTGTTGGGCTTGAGCAGCCCGGTGCATTTTTGGCAGCGCGGGCTTCCGGCGGTGAGATCGAGACTGTCCATAATGGGTGCTGCGGGCTGTACGTCCAGGCAGTCAAGACAAATAATTTCCAAGCTGGTGCCGTGTAGGTTGACAATATGTTCTGCGGGCAAACCACTTTTTTCATGAAGGCCATCAATATTTTGAGTGATAAGGCCACCTAGCTTACCAGCTTGGTGAAGGCTGGTGAAAAAGTGATGGGCAGGACCAGGCGTGGCATCGCGCAACGTTTGCCACATGACGGCTTTGCGCTGCCAGTAGAGGAGCCGCTTGTGCTCATGAGCAAGAAATTCATCGATGTAAACCGGTTGGAACTTCTCCCAGATGCCGCCTTGGCTCCGGTAGTCGGCGATACCAGAATCGGTGCTGACTCCGGCCCCAGTAAAACCAACAATACGTTTACTGTTCTCTATGAGTTTTCTTAAGGTGTCCGCACTCATGACATTTGCTCCTGGGCCATGCGCAGATTATCTTCAACTTCTTTGTTAAAGCAGGCAAAAATGATCTGTCTTGGCGAATTGTTGTGTTCCAGAAATTGGGTGACCTCACGGACAGCGATCCGACATGCCTGATCAAGAGGATAGCTATAAACACCACAACTGATTGCTGGAAAGGCGATGGATCGCATCTCCTGATCACGGGCGATAGCCAGGACGCTGCGATAACAGGAGGCGAGCAAGTCAGCCTCGTTTTGGCGGCCACCCCGCCAGATAGGGCCGACGGTATGGATGACCCAGCGGGCGGGCAGATTGTAGCCCTTGGTCAGCCTGGCTTCACCGGTGGGGCACCCGCCGATGGTCTTGCACTCGGCCAGCAAATCTGGACCGGCAGCGGCATGGATGGCGCCATCGACACCTCCGCCGCCACGCAGGGAATTATTGGCAGCGTTGACAATGCCATCGATGTCAAGTTTGGTAATATCACCCTGAACAATCTTGATCTTTTCCATTGTTGCCTCCCTGTAGTTTCTCCCTGTAGTGTTTAACTTTTGGAGCCGATCCCATTTACTTACCCAGGAGGAGCGGCGGTTGCGAATGAAGCTGGCGTAAAGCGGTAATAAGAAGCTCAGGATCGGTATAACGGCGTAAACGCTTACGGTTTCTTTCAAGCACCGGTAAGGCTTTGGCGGCAATGCGGGCAGCGGGATCAGCATAGCCAAACTCTAGTTTGATGTAGACCGCAGCGGCCCTGATCATGGCCTGGAAGAACAGTTTCTCTTCTCCCTCCGCCTTCAGCCAGACCGGCTCGAGTACCTCATGTACTTCGAAAAAAAGCTGCTTATCCCAGAGAATTAACGCTATAAGGCAGGGATCGTCAACTTGCTTGCCGATTATGGTCAACGCCTGTTGATACTTTTTCAACCTCTCGTCAATATAGTTTTTATAAGCCGCAGCCGGCTCTTCATTTAGAAAAGTATCAGCTACAGCTTGCGCCGGAGCAAGTGTCTGCAGTCTGATTACTTCTAGTAGCGATTCCGAAAGGGTATTGCGGATATCGCGACTGAGACGGTCGGTAAAGGGCTGGAAGATTGCTTCGGTCATAATGTCTTATCTCCGGTGCCGGCAGACAGCCAATTTTCCGGGTTTATTTCAGCCAGAAGCTGGGGAAAGTCGGTGATAATTTTTTCTACCCCGAGAGAGAGGAAGTAAATCATTTCCTTGGGGTCGTTAACTGTGTAGAGATTGATCCGGCAGCCATGTTGCCGGGCTTGTAGTATCTGTTTTCGATCGGTAAGCCGGACGTTTCCATTATAGATAGCGAATTCATAGTTGCCCCAACTCTGCTTCCTGCCGATTTCTCCGCCGATGAGCGCATTGATTTCTATATCGGGTCGAAGCTCTTGTACTTTGTGCAGGAAGGGATGATAAAAGGAGGAAATGGAGAAGTGCTCATGAGCAAGACCTGCCTTATCGATGAGTTCAAGGGTTGTTTCAACTACCGGAAAATCCGCCATTGCATGGGGCAGTGGCTTTATTTCAAGATTGACAAACCACGACTTTTCTTTGACAAATGTCAGTAGCTCACTCAAAAGAGGAATACGCAGGTCGTGCATGCGATGGAGCTCGGTGCTGTTGATTTGGCCATCGGCGATGGTTTTAAAAGGATCGGTATCGACGAACCAGGAGCCGACATCGAGCTGCTGCAGCTCAAGCCAGTCGAAGCTGGCAAGCGCTTTGTCTTTACGGCTGGGAAAGAGTTGGGCGACATTGCTGGTCCGCTGGAGAGTGTCGTCGTGGAAAAGCAGGAGCTGGCCGTCACCACTTACCGAAATGTCAGTTTCAATACCGTGAGCACCAAGCTGCCAGGCTTTGTGGAAGGCCGCCATGGTATTCTCTGGCACCAGACTACGGGCGCCACGATGGGCAATGTTATAATGTGCTGCCGTCGGCATGACCATTCCTCGTTGTTGTCATTCCGGGACTTATAACTACTATATCAGAATTTATGGGTGTACTTTGAGT
>JASJDT010000262.1 GCA_030065655.1 Desulfocapsaceae bacterium
AGAGAGACAACTCAAGCAGGGTGGAAACACGGCCTGACACAAGTAATCATTGGTGGGCAAACATTGATGAGATCACTCTGTATGCCACCAAACCCATTAACTTTTTGAGTCAAGTTATTTTTCTCAAGAGTATCTGGAAGCTACCATTTATCCAGGCACTCTCACATCTCATACCGTTGGAAATTTCTCTATCTTTTTGATGCCGATGTACTACAATATGGATATGGATGATGTTTGCGATATATGTGGCGGAACAGGTCAAATTGGTATCTTTCGCGGTTTGAGCCGGTTCATCATGACCTATGAAGAATGTCCTGAGTGCTACGGGACCGGGATGAACCAGAACGACGGTGATGAAGAAGACATAACTGCGCCCGACACCCCTTCAAATACGCAAGCCAACAAAACTGACGGTCCACCAAATAAGACTATTCCATGACCGATATAATCCCGCGATACAGTCCCCGGGAGGAGCTTGCCAACGCTGCTACCCACGGTATAGGTATTCTGCTCTCCATCAGCGCTATTGTAATACTCATTATCGAATCGGCCCAAAATGGTACCGTGTATCATATTGTCAGTAGTAGCGTGTTTGGGGCAAGTCTTTTGCTACTCTATACCATGTCGACGATGTATCACCTGGTCCGCAGAGCAAAAATAAAGAAGGTGTTTCGCGCCCTCGATCACTCATCAATCTTTCTACTTATTGCCGGAACCTACACACCGTTCACCCTGGTTACCCTCAGCGGTGGTTGGGGCTGGTCCCTTTTCGGAGTCGTTTGGGGCTTTGCATTGGTTGGTATTCTCACCGAGTTGTTCATTGGTGATCGTTTTAAAAAATTATCCCTCAGTCTCTATATCTGCATGGGTTGGCTCATCATAATAGCCATTTTTCCTCTGGTGCAGGAAATGCCGTCCGGAGGATTGCTTCTCTTGGTGAGCGGTGGTGTATGTTACACCGTGGGAACTATTTTTTATGTCTGGAAATCTTTGTATTGCGGCCATGCTATCTGGCATCTTTTCGTTCTAGGCGGTAGCAGCTTTCACTTTCTAGCCATATTTCTCTATGTGATACCTTAATACCAGCAACTCTGTCGAATCTATCTTTATCTCAATGAAAACTGCAATACTCACTGCTATCTACGACCATTTTGACCATTGGTCGTCTGCATGGCGGTTCTCATGTCGCTCTGGCTGCTCCACCTGCTGCACCACCAGGGTGACGGTCACTGCTCTGGAAGGTAGGAGGATTCTTGACTTTTGTCATACCAATGACCGTATGGAATGGCTGGTTGGCAAGCTTGCCATTGATTATTCCCTGCAACCTCAAGCGCAGACAACCAACGAATTTGTCGCTGCTAGCCTGGAAGATCTTGATGACATGCCATCATCCCATCATTCTCGAAACCCCTGCCCCTTTCTCGAAAAGGCAATATGCACGATTTATGAGGTACGCCCCTTTAGTTGCCGCTGTTTTGCTTCAACCTCGCCATGTAATGAACTGAACACGGCGACGGTAGACGATGATTATCTCTACGGCTCCACAGCAGCAATGCAGCTTATTGAGCATCTTGGCCAGTTTGATTCCTGGGGTTATTTGCAGGACGTTCTCTTACTTGAGATTATCAGGAATGATAAATACTCCTTCCAGTTTGCCGATCAGGGCAAGCATTTGCTTGAAAAATTACTACCGCGACTTCGGCGAGCCCAACCTTTACCTGGCTTTGTACTACCCGAAGCTCACAAAAAGATTATTTCTTCTCTTATTGAACCTATTTTATCAAGCCAGATCGGCGGGTATACCATTCAAGAGATTTTCAACGGTAAAAAGGGAAGTGACATTATCGAGACAAAGAGCCATTCCCAACAATAGTGTTGCAATCGTGCAGAATACGTTTAAATTTAGTAATTACAGATCGATTGTGCAGGATGAGAAAGTCTCGATGAGATTGATCAGCTCACCATCTTGGAAAAAGATCATCATTGAACCATTTAAGAGATGCAGCCCTAACTCATCTATGTCACCATGCGGTCAAACATGCATGCAATTGGCGACTAATAGGTATTTCACCTTACGCACCGACGTCAGAGAAGGGTAGCGACCGACCGGTTTCATGAGGTATTTATGCCGATGAATATAGGACGAAGGCCGTCTTCATTTTTTTCAATGAAGAATACCATTCTCTTCTCCTGCGTAGTGCTGGCCTCACTTCTTCTGGTCATTGCTGTCGTTCTGCATTTCCTTGATCAGCGAGCATTCGATCATCAGCGCCACGTAACCCAGACTCTGCGTGAGGATCTTAACCGCCATCTGGAAACCAGTTTCAGTTCAACCAGTAAAGCCCTGGCTCAGCAGCAAGCAATTCTTGACCTTTTCCCTTCTCCTAATATCGCTTCAACCAGAAGGGCTACCCAACTGCTCAATTCAAGCCGGGAGATTCTCGGAGTAAACATCGTCTACATACTTAACGAGAAAGGAACGGTGATAGCCTCATCGCGCACCGAAAACGGCTCTACCCTCTACGGTAATAACTACCGGTTCAGACCTTATTTTACCAAAGCAATAGCTGGTGAACCGGCTATCTATGCTGCTCTTGGCGTAACCACCGATAGAAGAGGAATCTACTTCAGCAGTCCCATTGACAATGAAGAAAACCAGACGGTGGGAGTAGCGGTAATAAAGAGCGGCCTGGATAAAGTTGACGCCATCGTACACGATTCGGCAACGCAGGGTCCCGTGGCTGTTTTGAGCAGACATGGGGTGGTTTTTGTAACCTCCGAGGAATCCTGGCTTTTCCGCACTGCCAAACCCTTAGATGAGCAAAATCGTATACAGCTTATCGGTTCAGGTCAATTTGCCCAGGAAACGCTGCTGCCGCTACCGTTTACTCTGAGTGGTGCTCAAGTCACCCTTAAAGGAATCAGTTATACGGTGCTGGAGGAACAACTTGACTTGCATGATTGGTCCGTGGTGACGTTGATTCCTAAGCAATCGGCAATACCGATAATAATTCTGGTCTGTTTGATATTCACCATTCCTGCCTATTTTTTCTTTCTCAAACTCAAACACTTTCATAATGAGATTGGCTATAAAGAAAAAATTAATCGGCAGAATGTTCATCTCAGACGTCTCAATGAAGAGATGAAAAATGAAATTGAGGAGCGCAAGGAAACAGAACAAAGGCTGAAGAAGGTCAGCCAGCAGGAGTTGCAGTACCGAATGCTTTTCGAGCAATCCAAGGACGCCATTACCATCGTTTCCGATAAGGGACAGTTTCTTGAGGCAAACCAAGCCTTTCTGTTCTTGATGGAGTGTGACCGTGAAGATATTTTCTCAATGAAGCCGGTTGATTTCTGGGTGGACGAGGAGGACAGGCGAAAATGGCTGAAGCTTCTCAAAGAGCTGGGGTCGATCACCGATTATCACAGCAAACAGAAGACTAAAACAGGAAAAATACTTGATCTGAATCTGACGACCAATGCAACCACCACTGGTGATGGTCACCGGGTCTATCTCACCATTCTCCGCGATATAACCAAAAAGCTGGAAGATGAGAAAAAACTGGTTATTGCCAAAAATGAAGCGGAACAGGCAAGCCTTGCCAAGAGCAACTTCCTTGCCAACATGAGCCATGAAATACGTACTCCCATGAATGGCATTATCGGGATGACCAACATTGTCCTTGATAGTACACTCAGCGGTGAGCAGCGCAATTATCTGAACATGGTCCGCTCATCGGCAGACAGACTTCTTGATATTATCAACAATATCCTTGATTTTTCCAAAATTGAAGCAGGACGCCTCGAACTTGAAAAAGTCTCCTTTGACCTCAGAGACAAACTTGATGAGCTCCTTTCCCTGATGACCGTAAAGGCCCAGGACAGCAACGTTACACTTTCCCTGGAAATAGCTGAGGA
Organism: Desulfocapsaceae bacterium; assembly: GCA_030065655.1. Classification (GTDB taxonomy): domain Bacteria; phylum Desulfobacterota; class Desulfobulbia; order Desulfobulbales; family Desulfocapsaceae; genus Desulfopila_A. The sequence goes on from JASJDT010000262.1 coordinate 3,919, forward strand.
TGTTCCACCGGCCTTGATTGGTGACTCCACCAGATTAATGCAAATACTCATTAACCTGACTAACAATGCTATCAAATTCTCTGAGGAAGGAACGGTTATCATTGAGGTAAATGCTAAAGCCTTGTCTTCCCCCAATACCATCCTCCTCCAGGTCAGCGTTGAGGACACCGGAATTGGTATTCCTTCTGATAAACAGACTGCAATTTTCGAATCCTTCGCCCAGGCAGATATTTCAACGACACGGAAGTATGGTGGCACCGGTTTAGGACTCACCATTTCCTCACAACTCTGTCGCCTCATGGGCGGAGATATCGGCCTGCGCAGTAAAGAAAATGAAGGCTCTCTCTTCTGGTTTAACATACCATTTCAGATTCCTGATTCGTCTGAAAATGTCCAGGTTGGTGATTACGGGAAAACCATAAGCAGTGTCTTCTCACGGGAAGAAAGATTTAAGGATGTCTATATTCTTCTCGCCGAAGATGATTACATCAACAGAACCCTGGCAATTACCGTACTGGCAAAAGCGTCACTGCATGTCACAGCTGTTACAAATGGCCTGGAAGTGGTTGAGGAGTCGGCAAGAAATGAGTACGACCTTATTTTGATGGATATTCAAATGCCCGAGATGGACGGTTACGAGGCGACCCGAACCATTCGGCAACGGGAAGGACAGAACTCGAAACACACCCCGATAATTGCCATGACTGCCCATGCCATTAAAGGCGACAGGGAAAAGTGTCTGCTTGCCGGGATGGATGATTACATAACTAAACCCATCGATGCCACTGAGCTCTACATGGTCATTGAACAACACTTACTCCACAGGGTTATGGTCGTGGCTGATGACCCAGTCAGCCTTAGTGAAACTGCCGGACTCTTTTCCGAAATAGGCTGGCAGGTCACACTTGCGGAAAATCTTGACCAATGTTTCTGGGAGTGTCGGAACTCCACCTTCGATCTCGTAGTTGTCGATGCGGCAATGGCACGCATGGATATAAGCAGGCTCTACAGAACTCTGCAAAGAAGACTTGCCGAAACAGGCAAAAAAACCGGGATTTTAGCTTTGGCTGCCTCTGCCGACGATCCTTTGGTCCGAGACCTGGAATTAGAAAAACAGGTAGTAACAATTGCCGAGAAACCCCTCACTAAAACCGGCCTTATCCAATATCTTGAAGCCCAGAAATATTCGTAATATAGTTAAATCTTCTATATCGAAGCTGCAGCCTAACAATCTTCCTGCATCAATTGTCGAAAAGGGGAAGAAATTCGCCGTAACCTTCCTGCTCAAGTTCATCAACAGGAATGAAGCGCAGGGATGCTGAATTTATACAATACCTGGAACCGGTAGGTTGAGGGCCATCCGGAAAAACATGGCCGAGGTGTGAGTCACCGTGCTTGCTGCGTACTTCCGTGCGTGTTGCCAGAAGTTTTCTGTCCACTCGTTCAACGATATTTTCTGGATCCAGTGGTTTGGTAAAACTGGGCCAGCCGGTTCCGCTGTCAAACTTATCCG
>JASJDT010000263.1 GCA_030065655.1 Desulfocapsaceae bacterium
GTTATGGGATCGGCATCGATGGTGCCCCAGCGGGTCAGTTCAATGCCATCTGTACCGCTGATAAATGCGCTGTTGACTTGCTGCCCAATGGCAGGAATGACCATATCGCATTCAATCTCATACTCGGACCCTTCAATGGGAACTGGTCTTCTTCGACCCGAGTCATCGGGCTCACCAAGTTCCATTTTGATTATCTTGAGTCCGACGGCTTTACCATCTTCGGTGAGAACTTCCACAGGATTTTGTAATATTTCTGTCTTGATACCTTCCTCTTCCGCCGCGACGATCTCTGCGTTTACGGCAGGCATCTCAGTACGGCTTCTGCGATACACTATAGTAACCTGCTCAGCGCCCTGACGGATGGCTTCGCGGGCTGCGTCGATGGCCACATCACCACCGCCGACAACCACTACTTTCTTGCCGGTTTTCACAGGTTTGTTGCGATTGAGCAGACCAAGATAGTCGATGCCGTGCATAACGCCTTCGGCATCTTCATTCTTGATGTTCATCTTTCTGCTCTTATGGGCACCTGCAGCAAGGTAGACTGCCTTATAACCATCGGCCAGTAGACTCTCAATGGTACGATCTGGACCTATGTCGACCCCGAGCTCAATGGCGACACCCAGACGTTGTATATAGTCCACTTCACGGTTGATAATTTCAGGTGGTAGACGATAATCAGGGATTCCGTAGCGTAACATCCCGCCTGTTTCCGGAGCTTTTTCAAAGATGGTGGGGTGATACCCTTCCTTAGCCAGAAAGTATGCTGCTGTTAAACCTGCAGGACCAGCACCGATGATGGCAACTTTTTCCGATTCATCCTTTTTCTCGATTTCAGGAACTGGAAGATTATCCCAGTCGGCCTGATCGGCGGCAAAACGTTTGAGGGAGCAGATTGCCAAGGGTTTATCAACTTCCTTTCTACGGCAGTCAGTCTCGCAGGGTGCTGGACAGATGCGCCCGAGTGATCCGGGCAACGGCATCTTCTCCATAATCAGATCAAGTGCTTTCTGGTGTTCACCCATTTTAATGAGGGCGACAAAGCCTTGGATATTGATTCCCGCTGGACATTTCTGTACACATGGTCCCCTATCTTTCTTGTCGACTACATAGCGCACAGGTACCGCCTGAGGGAAGGGGATATAGATAGCTTTGCGCATCTTGGTTTGAACATCCCAGGTGTTTGGTGCCTCTACAGGACAAACCTTGGCACAGTCGCCGCAGCCCGTGCAGTTAGATTCGATGTATCGGGCTTTTCGGTTAACTGTCACCTTGAAGTTACCGACAAAGCCATCGACTTCCTCAACCTCGCTGTAGGTCATTAACTCAACGTTCTTATCTTGCCCGACAGCAACCATTTTGGGGGTTCCAATACAGGCTGCACAATCGAGTGTGGGAAAGGTCTTGTCATACTGCAGCATATGACCACCGACAGTTGGCTGCATTTCTACGAGATACGCTGTGTTCCCGGAGCTTGCAATATCCAGTGAGGCCTGCATACCTGCAATACCGCCACCAACCACAAGGGTGTTGGGGTTGACCGGAAATGTTTTCGGGTGCAGAGCATCCTGATAGGCAACTCGTGAAAGTCCTGCTTTAACAATGGTTATGGCCTTGGCGGTTGCTTCATCTTCACTTTCGGTAACCCAGGAGCCGTGTTCACGGACGCACACCTGATGAAACGCGTGGAACGGGTTTAGCCCTGCACGCTCACAGGCAGCCCTGAAGGTCTTTTCATGCATTCGCGGAGAACACGCTGCCACCACGATGCGGGTCAGATTGTGCTCCTTGATATCATTTTCAATGATCTCTTGTCCTGGATCTGAACACATGAAAAGATAGTCCTTTGAGACAACGACACCCGGGAAGGTTGCTGCGTATTCCGCCACCTCCTTTACACGCACCTTATAGGCGATGTTTATTCCGCAGTGGCAGATAAAAAATCCTATTCGTTCAGACATGGTACTCCTCCTGGTTAACAGAATTACTATGGCCCGTTATATAGGAAGCTTCGACCGACTGTAAAAGAAGCTCTGCCACATCGCGGACCTGGATTTTATTTTCAGCGCCAATCAATTTGATCGCATCGTTAAGCATGCGGATACAGTATGGACAAGAAGTGGCAATAACTTCTACCCCAGTATCCAAAGCTTCCCGGATTCGCTGAACACCGTGATTCTCATCCATCGGCAGAATCTGCCAGGCGCCACCACCACCGCCACCACAACAGTGACTGCGTTCTCGATTTTTCTGCATCTCTATGAGCTCAAGACCAGGTATAGATTGCAGTACCTGCCGAGGTGCTTCATAGATAGCGTTGTGCCTGCCAAGATAGCAGGGATCATGATAGGTAACTGTGGTGTTGACCTTGCTGAGTGGGGTTAATTTTCCTTCTTTGATAAGCGAGTCAAGTAATTGTGTGTAATGAACTGTTTCGACCTCTTCATCAATTTCAGGATAGTTATTCTTAAAAGCATTGAGGCAGTGCGGTGAGGATGTCAGAATCTTATCGACACAGTTGGTCTTGAGCAGTGCGGTGTTCTTTTCACACAGTGATGCTGCGAGTTTGGTGTCACCAATTTTATCAGCCTGATCACCGCAGCAGGATTCCTCGCTGCCCAGGGTTCCGTATGAAACATCTCCAATTTCAAGAAGCTTGATGAGGGCCAATCCACCTTTTTTGCTTCCCTGCGTAGGTGAAGTGTCATAGGCCGTAGTACAGCAGGTAAACAGACAGTATTCCTTGTCCTGGGAATAACTCGGCAGACTTGGATCTTTCGCCCACTGAGTTCTATCCTTACGTTTACCCGGCCAGGGTGTACCATCTTTTTCCAACATTTCCAAAGGAGCCTTGAGCTGTTTTGGGGTGTTGCCTGCCTTGACTGAATTCTCTCGCACATGTTTGACCACATCGAGGAGCTCGATGCCCCGCGGACAGTACTCAACGCAGGTGTTGCAGGTTAGACAATTCCAAGCGGCATCATCCACATTGACATCAGTTGCTCTATCAAGCGCAAGATTTCGCATTATTAATCGAGGACTGTAATTGCGAATCTCTGTTGAGGGGCAGACTCCAGTACAGGTTCCACACTGCATGCAGGCTTCGAAGGTTTGATCAACCTGTTCCTTCAGGATCTCTGGATCGGTTTGGGATTCCTGCTGGGCTTTTTCCTTTATGGTGGTTAGAAAAATTGCAAGAGGCCGATACATAAGGTGAGAAAGCTTGCCGAAGGGAAGCATGATCATCAGCATACCGACACATATCCCGACATGCACAACATATATTGTATACGTTGTAAGCGGCAAACCTCCAAGCCTTGCAAAGTGCACGAAAATTCCAGTGACGGCGATTGCAAAGATTAGCACCAGGAAAAACATATCGGTGAAGTCGGAGTATCTATGCAGATTCTCCTCCTTCTTGAACCATCTGCCATACAGCATGCTGGCAGAACCGACCATAAGGGCAATGGTGGCGTAATACCCAACTATTCGTGTCGGGTGCCAGAAAGGATGGACAATATCTGTCTGGAACGCTTCCAGAAAGATCATTACCAGGACTTCCATAGCGACCCAGCCTGAAAACAGGAAAAAGTGGCGAGCCCAGGCACTGGTTGGGCCTGTCCCGCATTTACGCCATTTTTTCTGAGTGAAGTAGTTGACGATAAATACGGGAGCCTGGGTGAGATACAATCTGAGGGGAACCCGTGTTCCTTGCATTATTTTGAAATACATGTTGACTGCGTTTGAGCCTAATAAGCCGAGCACAATCAGAATCATGATTTCATCGCCTATGTGAACATAGTGAGCAGGTGCAAAGGTGTTCAGGGCTACATAATCGGTGATGACAGGACCGTGAAAAAGCAGGAACAGTGATATAACAAAAAGGGCAATAAAACTAAATGCGGCTACCTGCCATTTGGGTGAGGTATAGAAGAGCCTCGCAAGTCCTGTCCAGTCGTATTGAGTCATTAGCCAGCGGCGCGTAGCCATCATCGTTTCTGCTGGTTCGGCACCGCGTGGGCAGTCCGTATTACAATCTCCGCAGTAGTAACAGAGCCATGGTTCTGGAGATTCAAGTACCTTGTCTCTGAGGCCCAATTGGAGATAACGGTAGATTTTTCGAGGGAAGGTGTTTTCGCCTGTGGAGAGAGGACAGGCGGATGCACAGTTGCCACACTGCATGCACGTCTCCATATCCTTGGCACCTAACCTTTCTATCTCGCCATATAGATCTAGACTGATACTGTTATCTTTCAAAACATTCCCCCTTCTGTATCAGTAGGTGGGTTGACTGCCGGAAGAGGCTGTGTGAGACCGTCTCAACAGCATTCCTAACACATTTTTACTGTATCTGTATAATGTAGCAAATGCACATAACTATACTTAAGTAAAACATATAAAAAATTGTATCACTACGGTGTGGTATAATTTGCATATGCATATAAAACGACGTCAGCGTGATTATTACAAGCACGGAAAAAATGCAAGCGTAAAAGGACTTTTTTAGCATCAAACGAGGAATTTAATAGCTTTGTACAGACTTGAATATTTACATTCAAGTAGACTCACAAAATTAATCCTTCAAGCCTATTACAGCCTCCTGCTAACCGTCTTGCTCATGCATGCCTATGTCGCATTAACTACTTTTTGATTTTGAGGCAATATTTACAATCTTGCCGGCATACCACGTTCTGAAATCAGGATCGCCAAGATTGGTACTCCGCCACTTATTTATAGGTGAGTCTGGATCCTCACAAAGGTTCCCATTGCCTTGGTTCCAGAGATCTAAACACTCTTGGCAGTCGCCCTCATAACAATCGCATATTGGGCACTCTTTCTGCCATGGCGGATCTATCTTAGCAACATGATCGATATAGTACTTCTGGTTGTGTGCTGGATGACTATACAGCCACTGCCACATTTTCTCGAATTCTTGTAATGCTTCTGACTTAATCATCTTTTGATCCTCCATATGATGTATATTTTCTTGAGAGAAATTTATGAAAAACTCTATCTCTCTTGAAAACGGAAAACCATGCTATCTTGCTGTTATTGCGTATCTGAAGATTTAATAGCGCGGCTGGCAATATCAGCTATTTTCCCTGCATACCAGGACCTGAAATTGGGGTCGCTCAGGTGAGTGTTACTCCACTTGTTCATAGGAGAGTTCTGATCTTCACAAAGGCTGCCATTTCCTTCATCCCAAATAGTGAGACACTCGATGCACTCTCCATCTGAGAGATGGCATAACGGACAATCTTTTATCCAGGCAGGGTCAGCTTTGGCCACATGCTTGACATAATACTTCTTGTCATGCGCGGGATGCCGATACAACCAGGTCCACATTTTTTTGAACTCATCTAATGCTTCGTATCTAACCATTTTCCTACCCTCCACTATTGGGTTGACTGTT
>JASJDT010000264.1 GCA_030065655.1 Desulfocapsaceae bacterium
TTAAATAATATTGGGGTTATTCTCAGTGAGAAAGGTGAGGTAAAAACAGCAGTCAGCTATCTTGAAAAAAGTTACAGCATGGATCCGTATAATAATGAAACTTTATACAATCTAGCTGGATTATATAACTGCATTGACGAACCTGCAGAAGCGCAGAAAATGCTAGAGTCACTCCTTGAACTCGAGCCTGGCCACGCTTCAGCCCAACATATGCTTGCAGCTGTAAGCGGAAAAACCACCGATACAGCACCCAGTGCCTACATTGAAGAAACCTTCGATAGATACGCAAACCGTTTTGATATCCATTTGCAGAAATCGCTATGTTATGACACACCTTCTACTTTAGCGGCAATGCTCGTAGAGCTTGAACCGGATCGACGTTTTCAATCCTGTCGAGACCTGGGGTGTGGCACAGGTTTATCGGGAGAAGCCTTTAAAGACTGTACTGAGTCGCTCATAGGGGTTGATCTCTCTTCGCGAATGCTTGCCAAAGCGGGGGAGAAGGGTATCTATACCAAACTTCATTGCAATGAGGTTTACACTTTTCTCAAAGACAATGATGATAAGTATGATCTTGTTTTAGTAGCCGATGTTTTTATTTACCTTGGCCGGTTAGACGTTTTTTTCCGAGATATGACACAATGTACGAAGAAAGATGCAATTATTGCCTGTTCAATTGAGCGACATGATGGCAGTGAAGATTTTATCTTAAGGAGTTCAGGTCGCTATGCCCATAAGCCAGCCTACCTAAAGACCATGGCAGAAAATTATGGTTTCAGCATAATTCGGCATAAAGATCATGGTATCAGAAAAGAAAATGATAAGTGGATTCGAGGAGACCTGTATATTATCGGCATGAGTTTCTAAGTGATTCAACATTGACTTTTTTCATTTCTGTCCAGTTTGTTTTGGCATCGAATCAACGACAAATGCAACCAGCAGTGAAGTGCACCTTCTCATTTATCATCAGCAGTCGTTATATTGTTAAATCTGAATAGTCCTAAAACTCAGCTATGTACTCGAAATATCTATTGGTCTTTTCCACGGGACGCCATGAACCCATCCCTGGGATTGACTTTCTCCGTCCAGGCTAAAGACACCCGTGAAAAGACCAATAGCTACCTCTCTAAATTACCTTTACTGAATAATAGGGGAGATCAGATTGTTAACAGTACTAAAGGGTCTATCTGAATAAGCGACTATGATATGCAAATTTGTTGTTTAACATGCTGTATATCTGTCTTTTTACTATATTTTATAAAATATTTTATAAAATACTTGACAAAATACCCCTTCATTGACTACCTTGTTTATCATCACACACATGTCATCAAGTTCCGGTGTAGGTTAAATCTATTTCATGGAGACCCCGCACATGGAGTATATCAAAAAATCAAAGCTCAGCTTTGAAGAAGCGAGTAGTCAAAAACGTGCTGTAGTCAAGGAAATCCTCAAAAACATAGAGTTAAATGGTGAGGATGCCGTCAGAGACTTGGCGGCTAAATTCGATGATTGGCATGATGACTTCATTCTTTCCCCAAAAAGAAAACAGGAGCTGATTGCTCAGGTTCCACAGGGTGTCAAAGATGACATCGAATTTGCCTATGAGCAAGTTTATGGCTTCGCCAGGGCTCAACGTGACAGCATTGTCGATATTGAGAAAGAGACTCTTCCTGGAGTGCGATTGGGGCAAAGGGTCATCCCTATGGAAGTTGCTGGGTGCTATATTCCTGGTGGAAGGTTTGCCCACGCCTGTTCTGCAATAATGAGTGTTGCGACAGCTAAGGCTGCTGGCGTCAAAACAGTAATTGCTTGTTCTCCTCCTCGAGGACAATCCATAGCTCCCGCAGTAGTATATGCCATGGAACTTTCTGGAGCTGATGTGATTATGCAAATGGGTGGCGTTCAGGCGATAGCTACCATGGCATATGGTCTTTTTACAGGCAAACCTGCTAACATACTTGTGGGACCCGGTAATGCCTATGTTGCCGAGGCAAAGGCTATTCTTGCCGGCACTGGTAGGTGCGCAATAGATGTTTTTGCCGGGCCCACTGAATCTTCCGTGATCGCAGATAAAACTGCTGATCCATTGACCATAGCAATCGACCTCGTCTCCCAGGCAGAGCATGGCATAGATTCTCCTGTTTGGTTGCATACCGACTCCAGGGAAATTGCCGAGCAGGTCGCCGCTCTTGTTCCCAAAATTATAGAGAAGATGCCTGACCCTGATGTGCCGCTGGCATCCTGGGAAAATTATGGAGAGATAATACTTTGCAAAGATCGTGATGAGCTGGTTACCGTGAGTGACCAATATGCGTCTGAACATGTTCAGGTATTGGCCGAGGATCTGAACTGGTGGGTAGAAAATCTACAAAACTACGGCTCGCTATTCCTTGGGGAAGGAAGCACTGTTGCTCAAGGGGATAAATGTTCAGGCACTAATCATATACTGCCAACCCGCAGAGCCGGTTATATGTCAGGTGGATTAAACGTTCATAAATTTCTAAAAATTACCACCTATCAAGAGATATCACCTGCAGCAAACAAAATTATCAGCAGTGCCGCATCGCGACTTTCCCGGGTAGAGGGCATGGAAGGTCATGCTCGTGCCTGTGATTGGCGATTGCGTAAATTTTTTCCTGATGAAGAGTGGGACTTTGAGGTGTATAAACAACCAGATTTAAAAGCCATTGACTAAGCTGTAAAGCAGCACATGATCAAGAATATCACGTATAGTGATCGCCATTAAAGCCATCAAATAAACGTGTGGAAGGTTGTGATGGAACAGAAGCCGATTAAGAAGTTTACCAAAGATTTTACTCAGCAGGAGCCAATTGCTGATGAAGCGATTGATCGGGTTATGCAGATCCTGAGAAGTGGCAGGATTCACAGGTATAACGTTGCGGGTGGTGAGCTGAGTGAAGCGTCCCTTCTGGAACGTGAATTTGCTGATTACCTGGGAGTCAAATTCTGCCTCACTTGTGCCTCATGTGGTATGGCAATGTATCTTGCCTTGAAAAGTGCCGGGGTGAAAAAAGGCGATACAATACTTTGCAATTCCTTCACCCTTGCCCCTGTTCCCGGGGCAATCCATAATGCTGGTGGCAAGATTGAACTTGTCGAAATAACTGAAGATTACACAGTTGATCTGCAAGACCTAGAGAAAAAGGCAGCAGACCCGTCGACCAAATGGTTTCTCATTTCGCATATGCGCGGTCATCTCACCGACATGGAAAAAGTCGTAGATATCTGTCAGAGACATGAAGTCGTTCTCATCGAGGATTGCGCTCATACGATGGGTGCCTCCTGGAATTCCAGGAAATCTGGAACATTTGGTAAAATCGCCTGCTTCAGCACACAGACCTACAAACATCTCAATTCAGGAGAAGGGGGTCTTTTAACAACCAATGATCCGGAGATAATTGCCAAAGCTATTCTTTATTCAGGGTCATACATGCTTTTTGATCGTCACTTATCACGACCGAAAACAGATGTCTTTGAACAGTTCAAAAAGCAGATTCCCAATTACTCCTGTCGTATGGATAATATGCGGGCAGCAATACTGCGATATCAACTGAAGCATCTTGATAACCAATGTAAACGTTGGAATGAAAGATATCAGCTGATGGAGCAGGAACTGAACAAAATCAAATGGATTAGTTGTCCCCGGCGACCGCAAGAAGAATATTACGTGGGCAGCTCAATCCAATTTTCCTTGAATGAGCAAGGGACTTCAGCAATTCAGGAATTTATAAGCAAGCTTCTTCAAAGAGGCGTTGAGATAAAGTGGTTTGGAAATGTTGAGCCCGTTGGTTTCACCAGCGCATATTCGAATTGGGAATATCTCGGAGCTTTACCGGTACTTGAGAATACTGATCGGATCCTTGCGGGCATGTGTGATATGCGAATTCCTCTTACATTTGATTTGGATGATTGTCAACTCATTACCCAAATTATAGCTGATGTGGCAACAGAGGTTTTCGAGAATCAATCAAATTCTTAGCAGTAATTGGTAACGAATTACGTAACTTTATGTGCAGAAAAACTGCACGTGATTTCACCTCGTTAAATCGAGGCAGTTCTCCTCCATCAGGGAAATACTGGTGGTTACTGTTTTGCTCATCGCAGATCATTTACAGATGACTGGTATCAGGAGGGTGGAGGATTTTCCCAAACATTAAAGGTTAGGAGGATGTCATGTTGAAGAATTTATGGGTAACTACCATTGCAATTATGATGATGGTAATGATGACACATGCGGCGACAGCCAAGCAGGTGTTCCGTGTAGGGATGGGTGATGCGATCGACTCTGACCAGGGTGCTATGGCAAAGCAGTTCAAACATCTGGTGGAGACTCTTTCCAATGATGAGATTGAGGTAGAACTCTTTCCTAATGGTGCTTTGGGTACTGAAACCGAAATGCTGCAAAACACGCGTCGTGGTACCCTCGATATGGCCTTCATCGGAATTGGTAACGCAGTTCCATTCGTAAAAGAACTCGGCACCCTGACTATGCCATACCTGATCGAAAATCATTATGATGCCATTAAGTCAACCACTGGAGGTCTTGGTGCGCACTGGGATACTCTCTCTCAAGAAAAAGGAGGTTTCAGAATATTGGGCTGGACCTATTCGAACTTCCGCTACATAACAAATTCTGTGCGTCCCGTAGCTAAACTTGCTGATGTCAAAGGTTTAAAGATCAGAATACCGCAAAATAAGATTATAATGGCGACCCTGAAATCATGGGATGCCAACCCGGTTCCCATGGCATGGTCTGAAACCTTTACGGCAATGCAGCAGGGAGTGGTCGATGGTCAGGAAAACCCGTACATCGTCAACTACACCATGAAATTTCATGAAGTACAGAAATATATAACCGAGGTTCATTACCAATATTCCCTCCAACCGTTAATAGTTGGTGTAAAAAGCTGGAATAAATATGACCAGAAAACTCGCGACCTGCTGACCCGTGCAGGAATTGAAGCACAGCAATACTGCATCGCCTTTCAAATTCTTGAAGCTGACAAGGCTAAGCAGGGAATGATTGAGGCCGGTATGCAGGTAAATACCCTTGATGATGAAGAACAATGGAAGAAACTGGCCATCGACAGTGTCTGGCCGGAATACTATGACTTCATCGGCGGTAAACAAAATCTCGACATGGTACTTAAAGCTCTAGGCAAGATGTAGTATTCCCCTGAAGTGGTGGCAGAAAATGGTTATTACCTTTTTCTGTCACCAAATTGCTTCCTTGCAAGGAGAATCACCATGGCTGTAAAATCCTTTCTCAAGTTCCTCGATAAATTCGAAAGCTATATCTGCCAAATATTGCTGAGCTTTTTTGTCGTCATTCTGTTTCTACAAATAGCTCTGCGTACCTGTTTTGACTATGTAATTCCGTGGAGTGA
>JASJDT010000265.1 GCA_030065655.1 Desulfocapsaceae bacterium
CCAATCAAGGAGAAACTGAATAAAGCACTGACCAGCTTTGGTGAAACATTCAAGGCGACCAAAGGTCTCAACTAATCAAAGATAGGTCCAAGCTATGCCCAGTTTAAAAGAAGTTCATACAAAGATCCAGGGCGTTAAAAAAACCGCCCAGATCACCAAGGCCATGAACATGGTCGCCTCGGCAAAGCTCCGCGGTGCCCAGGAAAAAATGGAGGCATTTCGTCCCTATACTGCCAAGTTCAATGAGGCCATGTCGAATCTCTCCGGTGGCGCTAACACCACCAACTTTCCGCTTATGGAGGTCAGAGAGATTCACACCGTAGAACTTGTCGTTGTCACTTCTGATCGCGGGCTCTGTGGCTCCTTCAACTCAAATATCGTCCGTATGGTCGAAAAGAAGATAGCTGCATACGAAGCTGAAGGGAAAACCGTCAGTCTCGTCTGTGTTGGTAAGAAAGGCTTCCAGCCTCTGCGCAAAACGGGAAAGGTGAGAAAACAGTTTCTCGACATCATGGGATCGTTCCAGATGTTCAACGCCCGTGAAATCGCCACCGATGTTGCTAACAATTTTCTTGCAGGCAACGCTGACAAGGTTGAAATTGTCTATGGCGAATTCAAGTCAGTGGCCATTCAGCAACCTGTGTTAAAACACTTTCTGCCGGTACAACCGGTGGTTGAAGAAGAAGCACCGGAAAAGAAGATTTCCGGAGAATATATCTACGAACCCTCCACCGAGGAGATCATGGATGTTCTTCAACCTCTCTATCTCAATGTTATGGTGTATGCGGCCATGCTTGAGGTTGGTGCCAGTGAGCACGCTGCCAGGATGACTGCAATGGATAATGCTACCAATGCATGCAAAGAGATTGTGGATAACTTGACGATTGTATATAACAAGGCTCGCCAGGCCGCCATTACAGCTGAACTCATGGATATCGTTGGCGGTGCCGAAGCCCTTAAATAACATATATAAATCGAAATAAATTTTTCAGACCTTTCAAGGAGGGGTAAGGCCCTATGAGTGAGCAAAGAATAGGAAAAGTAATGCAGGTTATCGGACCTGTCGTGGACGTGGAATTTGAAGCAGGGGATCTGCCTAATATTATGAATGCCCTGTATGTCAGCAACCCCGGCATCTCCGACGAAGCGGATAATCTGGTCATCGAGGTTGCCCAGCACCTCGGCGACAACGCCTGTCGTTGCATCGCTATGGATGCTACCGATGGTCTGGTTCGTGGCATGGAAGCCCGCGACAGTGGCGAGCCGATTACCATTCCCGTTGGTGAACCTGCACTTGGCCGTATTATGAACGTAGTTGGCCGTCCGGTTGATGGACTCGGTCCGATCGAATCCCCGAATACCATGACGATACACCGCCCAGCTCCTGACTTTACCGATCAGGATACCGAGGTTCGCGTTCTGGAAACCGGCATCAAGGTTATCGACCTGCTGGTACCTTTCCCTCTCGGCGGTAAAATGGGACTGTTCGGTGGTGCCGGTTGTGGCAAGACCGTTATCATGATGGAGATGGTTAACAATATCGCCATGCATCACGGTGGTATTTCGGTCTTCTGTGGTGTTGGTGAGCGTACCCGTGAAGGTAACGATCTCTACCACGAGATGAAGGAATCAGGCGTTCTGCCAAAAGCCGCCCTGGTATACGGTCAGATGACCGAGCCTCCGGGAGCCCGTGCGCGTGTCGGTCTGACCGGTCTGACCGCTGCGGAATACTTCCGTGATGAGCAGGGCCAGGACGTGTTGTTCTTCGTTGACAATATTTTCCGTTTCACCCAGGCCGGTTCTGAAGTTTCAGCGCTGCTCGGCCGTATTCCTTCTGCTGTTGGTTACCAACCGACCTTGGCCACCGACCTTGGTGCCCTGCAGGAACGTATTACCTCCACCAATAAAGGTTCCATCACCGCCGTACAGTGTGTTTACGTACCGGCTGACGACTTGACGGACCCTGCCCCGGCAACGACTTTCGCTCACCTTGACGGTACGGTTGTTCTTTCCCGTCAGATTGCCGAGCTTGGAATCTATCCGGCGGTTGATCCGCTTGATTCAACCTCACGTATTCTTGATCCAAACGTTATCGGTGAAGATCACTATGAGGTTGCCCGCGGTGTTCAGGTTTCCCTACAGAAATACAAGGATCTTCAGGATATTATCGCTATTCTCGGTATGGATGAGCTTTCCGAGGAAGACCAGCTCCTGGTTTCCAGGGCACGTAAGATCCAGCGTTACCTGTCTCAGCCGTTTACCGTAGCTGAGGTATTTACCGGTATGGCTGGTAAGTTCGTCAAGGTTGCTGATACCGTTCAGGGCTTCAAGGAGATTCTTGAAGGCAAACACGATGATCTGCCCGAAAGTGCTTTCTACATGGTTGGTTCCATTGACGAGGCTGTAGATAAGGCGAAGCAACAGGCATAATCTTAACTCAGAGGAGTCAGGTCAATGGCACAACAGATACGATTAGAAGTGGTCACTCCCACCGGCGCCGTGGTCGACGATGATGTTGACATTGTCAATGCCCCCGGCTATGGAGGTGATTTTGGTGTACTCGCTAATCATGCACCCTTTCTCTCAACCGTAAAAATCGGTTTACTGACCTTTGAAAAAGGCAGCTCCAGAGAGAGCCTAATGATCAGCGGTGGATTCTGTGAAGTGTCCAACAATAAAATCACCTTCCTCGTTGAGAGTGCCGAATACGGTAAGCAGATTGATGTTGATCGCGCCATGAAGGCAAAAGAGCGTGCTGAGAAGCGTCTAGCTCAGATAAGCCAGAGCACGGACAGCATCAACCGGGCTCGTGCGGAGGCCGCCTTACAGCGGGCTCTTGCGCGTATAAAGGCATCAAAGGCTATGTGATTAAAAGCCTTTTATCAACGCTTTTCAAAGGCTGCTCCACTTTGGAGCAGCCTTTTTTTTTGACTTGTGGCAATTGTTTGGGGAATTACAAGCGGAGTTGTACCAGCAAACTTACAATGCTTTGAGCCAAAAGGAGAAGAGAAATCCGCTTTTGACTAAAAGCGGTCTAGTGATCAACGGAGATCCAGGCGGGCAGTGTTAGCGTTGATATAGGTTTCAATACCCAGGGCAACCTTGTTGGCAAAAGATTCTAAGAACTTGTCATTTTTAAGTTTCTTGGCTTCTTCAGGATTGCTTATGAAGGCGACTTCCAAAAGGATGGCCGGCATTTCAGCACCAATGAGAACATAGAAGGGCGCCTGTTTGACGCCGAGATCCTTCAATGTGTAACCGCTATTGTCGAGGCCGGTGACAAGAGTGGAATGAACGTTTTGAGCAAGTTTCGACGATTCCTCAATCTTCGAGTTCTTCATAATATCGGCAAGGACATCCTCCAAATCACTCATATGCAGCTCGGAGGTGGCATTTTCCAAAGCTGCCACACGCATGGCTTCCTTGTTGCTGGTTAGGTTGAGGAAATATGTTTCAATGCCGTGGACGTACGATGCCGGATGCGCATTAATGTGAACAGAGAGAAATAGATCTGCATTGTTACCATTAGCAATGGCGGTGCGCTCTTCAAGAGGAAGATAGCGATCATCCTCCCGGGTGAGGATAACCTCGTATCCCATGGACTCTTCCAGAGTTTTCTTAAGCATTTTGGACAAACGCAGGACAACGTCCTTCTCTTTCAAACCATGACCAATGGCACCGGGGTCTTTGCCACCATGGCCGGGATCGATGACTATTTTACGTACCCCAAGCCCCAACTGCTGAGCAAGCGAAAGAGTGCCCTGACTATCTTCCGGCTGAGGTTCTACCGTGGCAGCTATTTGCTTGCGCTGCTTGCCCGGACGAACTTTATTATTCTCCTTAAGCACAACGATCTTTTTTACAGCAGCGTCCTTCTTTCCCTTCTCTTTGCGAACAGCCGCCACCTTGGGACGTTCGATACCGCGAATATCGATAACCACGCGGAACGGGTCGGGAAGGCTGAAAATCTTGTAGGAAGATATTGATTCTATATCAAGTACTACCCGTACTTTATCCTTGGTGTTTTGGCCGGTGCGAATGCGCTGAAGTAAACCATCAGCAATGGGAATCGGGGCGCGGTATCTTGGCTTGATATAGCTGTTTTCGAAATCAATGTAGAGGCGTCTTGGTTTGTTTTTGTTTTTTTCAAGCAGACGTGCAGAATAAGAGACCGGACCTGATGCTCTGATAATGACACGGCTGTAGTCATCGGAAGACCAATATTTTACCGGTTGAACTGTGGTCAGTTTGTTAATCTTGGAGCCATCGACCATAACCCCTGGAAGCGGCACGTCGTACCTTGTTGAAAGCACCTTAAGTTGCTCGGCTGCTCTGGGGTGCATGTCGCCATGGGGATATTTATCGACGATAAAGGTGTAGTATTTTGCTGCCGACTCATGTTCAGAAAGAGTTTTGAAGTAGATGTTACCTAAAGCGAGAAGGGCATCGTCTGCCAGTCGATGATTGGGAAAGAGTGAAGTACAGTCTCGATAGTATCCTATGGACTCATAGAGATCACGCTTATGGTCAAATTCCTGATACATGCGCAGATACATCGTTCCCAGCATAAATAATGCTGCCGGAGCTATTTCAGACTTCGGGTTGGCCAGGTAAACCTGCCGAAACTTCTGGGTCCCCTTGAGCCAGAGAGCCAGCTTCTTCTTCATTTCATCATCGGACTCCAGCTGCTTATAAAAAAACTTTGCCTGCTCATAATGATCACGAAGCGTGGGGGAGTCCTGCCCTGCGGAATGCACTTCAAAAGAAAAGAGGGAGAGGCAAACAAAGACAACTATTGAGAAATATCGGAGCATTAAGTATGAATATGACAACTAAACGATGAAAATCCGATGCTGAATCGGCTAAAACATTCTTTGTTGCTTAGAATAATGGTTAAATTCCAAAAAGACAAATAAAAACAACGTGCTCATTATTAGCAGGCAGGAGTTTACGGAACGCCCGCAGAATAGTAGAGCATAAGCCCTGGGATTGCTTCAGACGACAGGCAACCGCTGGGAGAATGTTTATAAGGAGTAACGAATGAACTCGAATACGGAAATGACAGATTATATGGGGATGACGGAGCTGCTAAGCGATGAAGAACGATTGGTGAGAAGAACAGCGCGAGATTTTATCAACGAAAGGGTAATTCCGGTCATTGACGATTTCGCCCAGCGAGAAGCGTTTCCGGAGGAACTTATCAGAGCTATGGGTGAACTCGGATTTTTGGGGCCGACACTACCGGAAGAATATGGTTGCGCCGAACTGTCGAATGTAGCCTATGGTTTGCTGATGTATGAGCTTGAACGTGGTGATTCAGCGATCCGCAGCTTTGCCTCCGTGCAGGGTTCACTAGTAATGTACCCTATCTTTGCCTACGGTTCCAAAGAGCAGAAAAAATTGTGGCTTCCCAGGATGGCCAGAGGAGAGGCGATAGGCTGCTTCGGTTTAACGGAGCCTGACTTTGGT